>LUZZ01000208.1 GCA_001603845.1 Syntrophobacterales bacterium Delta_01
GTATACAGCAGGCCCGGCACGATGAAACAGCACCACAGCGTGATTTCGAGTTTTCGGGAGCCTTTGGCAAAGGACTGGCTTTCACCGACGAAATGACATGATGGACAAATAATCTTCACATACTCTCCTTTTCCTGGAAAAACGAGGCTCCATATAAAACTTTCCCTTGCCGTTGGCAACTGTTTTCGGCGGAAAACCCGCCGCTGCTGTCCGAGGCCCGTTGAGCGACCCGTTGTAGTCTGACAAATTGCGTTTTTCCGTGAAAATTGGCGTGCACGCCGGATAGCCGCCGGGTACAATGGCACGTGACGCAAATTCCCCGGGGTTTTTTCCTGCACTGGTCCGATGCGGCTCCGATTCAGCCTTGTTTGCGGAGGCCGGGACCGTAGAAAACGGCAGGGAGCCATCTTATGTCGAAGGTGGATGACTGGCGGCCACAGGTCAATCCTTGGTTCATCGCGGCCACCATGGTCTTGCCGACGTTCATGGTGGCTTTGGACACCTCGGTTGCCAATGTGGCGCTGCCTCACATTGCCGGGAGCCTGTCGGCCGGTGCCGACGAAGCCACCTGGGTCCTCACCAGCTACCTGGTTGCCAACGCGATCGTGCTGCCCGTTTCGGGCTGGATCACCCAGGTGGTGGGCAGGCGTCGTTTCCTTATAATCAGCATCATTGTGTTCACCCTTTCGTCTCTTGCCAGCGGGGCCGCCGTCACACTGGATATGATCATAGCTGCCCGGGTGATCCAGGGGGCAAGCGGAGGCGCGCTGCTGCCGGTTTCTCAGGCCATACTGCTGGAGAGCTTCCCGCAGGAGAAGCGGGGGGAGGCGATGGCGGTGTACGCCCTCGGGGTCATCGTGGCCCCGGTAGTGGGGCCTACCCTCGGCGGCTGGATTACCGACAATTATACCTGGCGGTGGGTCTTTTATATAAACCTGCCGGTCTGCCTGCTGGCCATCATGTTGACCAGACTGCTAATCGAAGACCCGCCGTACATCCAGGCTGAAAGCCCGAAATCAGTCGATTACGTCGGCTTTGCCTTAATGGCTGCCGGCCTTGGAGGGGTGCAGATAGTTCTCGACAGGGGGGAGCGGGCCGACTGGTTTTCTTCTTCGTGGGTATTGCTGGTTTGTCTTATTTCGGCGGCCTGCCTGCTGTGCTTTGTTATCTGGGAGCTGAATACCGAAGAGCCGATAGTGGACCTGCGCGTTCTGGTCGACCGCAATTTTGCCGTGGGGGTCGTCATGGCTACGGCCTACGGGATCATCTTATATGGAACGCTGGTGATGCTTCCTCTTTTCCTGCAAAACCTCATGGGCTACACGGCCCTGGAAAGCGGGCTGGCAATCAGTCCGCGTGGAATCGGCGCGCTCGTTTCGGTGGTCATTGCCGGCCGGCTCCTGAGGGGGGCCGACGGACGCATAATGATCGTCATCGGCTTCATGGTCCTTGCCATCGCCAGTTTTCTTTTAGGCGAGGTGAATCTCCTGATTTCCATCGGCAGCATCATCTGGCCCAACGTTATCATGGGACTTGCGGTAGGAATGATTTTCGTTCCGCTGACCACCATTGCCATGGGGTCGCTTCCCAACGAAATGATGGGGACCGCAACCGGCTTGTACAATCTGATGCGGGGGATGGGTGGAAGCGTAGGCATCGCGGTGGTGACCACGCTGCTCGCCCGGCATACGCAACTGCACCAGTCGATGATGGTGTATCACCTCACCCCGTATAATCCTGCATTTCAGGAATCATTGCATAAGTTCACCGGATTGTTCTCCTCTTGCGGCGATTCGGTCATCGCCATGAAAAAGGCTTATCGCCACATCTACGATATCCTCCTGGCACAGTCCAGCCTGATGGCATATATCGATAATTTCAGACTGATCGGTTTCTTTTCCTTTGTCGGCATACCCATGGCGTTTCTATTCAAGTCCGTGACCTCCAGAAAGGGCATGGGGTCTGTCATTGTGGACTGATCCGGGTTGTATTCAAAATACCGCTTTTCAGGCTGGAAAAAGAGTGGGGGATTGATTACCCCGCACCCTTCAGCTTGGGGTAATGCGCCTGCGGTGCCCCGCTCCCCGCCTTTTTACGCCTTCCTTTGACACCATCGTGGACGCAATTCCCATGCATTTCAAGTCCCGCTCGATCTGCTGTTTTAAAATGACGCTGATTGACCGCGGCCGGCCGGATTCTTAAATACCCAGATTATTTCGACTGCTATTTATCTAAACCAATAGGAGGAAAAATGGAGAGAACCGTAACGATGCATGGGAATGCGCTCGCCTTGAGCGGCAACGTGTTGAAGGTGGGAGACAAGGCGCCGGATTTCAAGGTGGTGGACAACGGGCTGGCTCAAACCGGAATTTCCGCTTACCGGGGGAAGGTGGTGGTGCTCCTGTCCGTACCGTCGCTGGATACCGACGTCTGCTCCGTCGAGACGCGCCGGTTCAACATCGAGGCGGGAAAACTGGGCGGCGACGTGGCCATCCTGGCCGTCAGCATGGACCTGCCTTTCGCCCAGAAAAGATGGTGCGCCGCGGAAGGCGTTGCCAACGTGACCACCCTGTCCGACCACCGCGACGCGGATTTCGGCCGGGCTTACGGCGTGCTGCTCAAAGACCTTCGCCTGCTGGCGCGGGCCGTGTTCGTCGTTGACCGGGACAACGTCATCCGGCACATCGAAATCGTAAAGGAAGTCACCAACGAACCCGACTATGAAGCCTGCCTCAAAGTAGTCGAGAAGTGCCTGAAATAGCCCGCCGGTTCGCCGGAATCGATTGCGCCGTGCGGCAAAACACCGGGTCCCGACCGGGTTCGGCCGGGGCCCGTTTCCGGACTCTTCTGCGTTTCGAGGAATGCCGGTGCCCGCGCACGAGCGCTAATCCGCTTTGATAAAAGGCGTCACAACCCAGGCCAGCACCGCGGCGACCAGAGTGACGAATCCCAGGATCAGCAGGTTGCTGTACATTATGAAATCCGTTTTCTGGAGCACCTTGCTCTTTATCATCCCCACGAGCATGTACATGTAGGGCTGCATGCTCTCTTTGAGGCGCACCTGCTTGAAAGCATTGATGCGGTAGGTCCCGTCGCCCCCGACCCCTTCGAATATCCCCTGGTCGTGATTGCCCGACATCGATTCTAAGGCGTACTGGGGAATGGGCTGCCCTAGGCTTGCCATGCTGTTTTCCGGAAAACGGTACAGGCGGATTCCACGCTGGTCGGTGATCACCACCACGGAGTCGGTGGGCGGGCTTGCTTTCTCTATGAAAGACGTATACCTGTCGAGCCTGAACCCGGCGGTCAGGATGGCGATCAGGTTCCTGGCGGCGTCGAATACGGGATAGCCGTAATGGATGGACCGAAACCCGCTCAGTCTGCCCACCCGGTATCCCCCCGCTGAAAATTCGTGCGTTTTTAGGGTGTCCCGTACGTGCTCCTGGTCCAGGACATTGATAACACCGGGCTCCACCGTTTCCGAAGAGGCGAGCAGATTCCCGTCGGGCGTAACGATGCCGATGATGGAATAGATGGGATGCCGGATCTTCGCTCTTCCGAAAAGAACGGTACAGGACTTGGCGTCCAGTCTTTGCACGTCCTGTGACTTGGCCAGAGAGCCAAGCAGTTCCCGTGTGCCGATTTCGATCTGCTGCTGTTTTGTCGCCAGGTTTTTGACCAGCACCAAGGCGTCGTGACTGGCTTCGTCGATTGCCTGCCTGCGTTCCTCGAAACCCGATTTGACGATAATCCCCAGGGAGGTAAAGAACGCAACCAGCATCAGGATCAATAATTTCTGCCTGATGGATAACCGGTGGATTCTATTCAGAGTATGCATGGCCGTGCCCCCTCACGTCACAGCATGAATCGATAGGCCTCGCAGACGACAAAACATTCATGGGCGGGTTTATAAAGCATTCGGCCGCAGGGAACACGGTTCGCCGAGGCCGGAGATGGGAAAAGTTCCGAAGGAAAACGGGGCTGTAAAAGAAAAGATGACGGTACAATCTCTGTGAATTCGCTTCCCGGAACAATAGCATCGTTCTGCACTGCGAAGAAACACGCTAAACAGTTACATAATGCTTTTTTTTCGTCAAGACGTATTTATTGCCGAGGAATGATTCCCGCGAACCGCCGGAACGGTGGAAAGGGTAGGGCGGCTCCCGCGGGGGCCGGGAGGGGCCGCTGCGTGCGGCGGTCCTGCCCCCGGTCGTGTCCCGTCATGGACGAAAAAGGGCCGAAAACCGGATCATTCGTGACTGCATTCACCGGCGTGGCCGGCGCAGGTATGTTCCGGGTCGAAGCGGGGAAGCTTTCGTTGCTGAAGCAGATCGACATTCAGGCGCACCGTGCCCTCGACGGCCCGGTACACTTCGATTCCCTGCTCTTTGAGCTTCGTCAGGGCTCCCAACCCGATTGCCGCCACTACGATGGCGTCCACCGTCCGGTTGCCGAGGGCTTTCAGGGGCTGGCACATGCCGTGGGAATGATGCAGGTCGCCGTTTTGGATGTTCTCGGCCTGCATGTTCTGCGTGTCCACGATGACAAAGCCGGGAGCGGACCCGAAGTGTCCGAACACGATGCTGTCCATGCCCTGCGGCGATTCGGTGGGAATACAGATCTTCATGAGGAAATCTCCTTGAAATTGAAATAGAACCCGTGGAACTGAAAAATCCGCGGGGTACGAACGTTTCGACACGTGGCGGACAAACCACGGGCAAAGATTCACCCGCCGAGTGCCCGCAAGCCCGTGCAACGGTCCGTGCCCGGCCGGCATTCGCCTCGAACGCCGGCCGGGCGGCAGGACGCAATCGTCCTCCGCCCGGATTCCGGTCCGAAATTCGTTGATTTTCCGATGTTTTTCAGAATCGGCGCAAAATCACTGCGCCTCAGCGTTTTTGCCACACCGGCGGGCGCTTTTGGAAAAACGCGTCCACGCCTTCCTTGGCGTCCTCGGTCGTGCAAAGCCTAGCGAACACCTCGTTCATGTGGGCGAACGCCTTCTCGTACACCATGTCCTCGGAATCGTAAAAACCTCTCTTGGCGATCTGGACGGCGATCGGGCTCTTTTGGGCAAGCACGCCGGCCCATTCCAGGGCTTCCTTGTCCAGGTCGGCCGCGGGAACGACCCGGTTGATCAGTCCCTTGCTCAAGGCATCCGGGGCCGTGATCAGGTTCCCGTAGAGCAGCATCTCCAGGGCTATTTTCCTTCCGACCAGCCGGGAAACGGGGACCACGGGCCCCACGCAGTTGAGCCCCACGTTGATGGCCGTCAACCCCATCTTCGCGTTATCGGCCGCAATGGCCAGGTCGGCCGCCGCAACCAGCCCGGCTCCGTTGGCAGCGGCCACGCCCTGGACCTGCGCGATGACCGGTTTGGCCATCCGGCTCAGGGTGACAAGAGGCTCTTCCATGCGCTGGATCCAAGACCTCAATTCCATGGCGGATTTCCCGGTAAGCTCCGACACGTCGATCCCCGCGCAAAAATTCTTCCCGGCCCCCTTCAGCAGCACGACACGTATCTCGGGGTCCGCCTCCATGACCTCGAGTGCCTTGTTCAGTTCGAGCGCCAGGGGCGTGTTGAAGGTATTGAACTGCTGGGGCCGGTTAAGGGTGATGACACCGATGAATCGATCGACTGTCTCCACGACAAGAGTCTCGTACGACATGGTTTATCCCTCCTCGTCGGTTTGTTCCACGGGGTGCCGGGACCCGGTGAGTTGGAGCTTGGGACGCGATACTGAAAATTGAATGTCAGGTGTCCGATACTGGATACTAAGTGCTGGATACTCGGTGACCGGTGCTCGGTACGCGATGATCACTACTCGAAGCCTATTATAACCGTTCCGAGCCCCAGCCCGCAACCGGTAAACTCACATTCCCAACCCTCAACTCGCAACCGGCAACCCGCAACCGACGATTAATAAACCAGCGTGGAGTTGGCGCTCAGGATCTCCTGGGTGAGGGCCGCGGCGGCGCCGGGGACCGCGCTTTCGATGAGGTCCGATTCCGCGATTTTGCGCTCCCGGATGCAGGGCACGCACACAAAAATCTTCCCGTTTTCGCTGACAAAGGTCTGCACCAGGTTCTTGAGCGCCGGAAGGCCCGGAGCTTGAACGTTGTCCAGGTAGCCTTTCTTCGCCAGGAGGACACCGGAGCCCTGAAGGGCCACCACCGCTTCGACGTCCATGGTCTGGGCGGCCGTGGCGAGCATGAAGGGCATGGTGGCCCGTTCGGGGTCTTCTCCAGCGTGGGTTACGATGTAGACGATCTTTTCCTTTGCGGCCATGAGACGATCTCCTTTTCTTGGAATTTGGATGAAACGGTTTGAAATCAAAAAATACCGGGGCCGTGCAAGGCCCCGGGTTCGCAACGCGGATCAGGCATACCTTGCCAGAAGCGTCGAGAAATCTTCGGCCCGCACCCCCGCCCGGAGCAGGTTGCCCAGGCAGATGGGGCACATGGCGACCACCGGGGCCCCGGTCGCGTTCAGCTCTTCGATCCTCCTGCCCAGGACTTCGTTGGTGAGACTGGGGGAGATGGACTCCGCCGGGCCGCCGCAGCAGTTCGTGAATTTCCCGGAATTTTTCACCGGCACGCATTCGATTCCCAGCTTATCGAGCAGGGAGTAGGGCACGTCCGAGAGTTCCAGGTACCTGCCGTAGAAGCAGGGATCGTGCAGGGTGACCCGCGCGTGGCCGTTTTTGCCTTCCAGCCTGGCGTGTTCGAACCAGGTGTGGACCTCGAAGCTTTCTCCCGTGACCTCGGGGTAGAGGATCTTCATCGCATAGGTGGTGTGGGGATCGACGGTGATGAGCTTTTTGATCCCGTTTTGGCGAAGCTTTTCGGCCACGAAAGCGGCATGGCGCGCGAACCCCTCGGAATCCCCCAGGTCGTGGAGCAAAATCCCGCTGTAGTAGTCCAGCTCCGGCCGGTAGAAAAAATCGACGCCGGAGGTGGTGAGGATTTTATGGATCGATGCCAGGATGGCGTTAAATTTTTGCTTTTCCTTCCCGGATGCCAGGAACCGGAACCCCAGGTTCACCAGGAAGGAGGGCACCAGCCGTGCGTGGCGCGTGTAGCGGGCCAGGCGGGAGTCCTCGAATCGGGCCAGGTAGCCGGTCGTTTTTTCGATCAGCGGGACGGACTGGTACATCAGCCCGGTAAACAGCATGGCATCGCCTTCGCGGTGCATGGGCAGGCCCTTCCACCAGGTGTTGACGGCGGAATTGGACGCCCCGAACGGGTTCCTGGTCCGGCGCACGTTGGCCGCGATGAGTTCGACGATATCTTTGGGATCATACATTGGGAAACCTCCTCCAGCGGTCGAGGGCAAAACGCCTCAACCCGAGGATCAGGCCGCCGGGGTCGGCGCCCCTGGGGCAGGTCTGGGTGCACAGGCCGCAGTGAAGGCAACGCCACAGATCGCCGGCATCCCGCAGGATCTTGTCCTCGTCCCCCAACTGGGCGAACCGGATCATCTTCCTGGGAAAGTGACCGTCGATGAGCGGACAGACTGCGACGCACGAACCGCAGTTGAAGCACTCGAAGGTCGAATCCACTCCGAAGCGCTCCAGTTTGTCGGCAAATTCAGGATTTACGAGGCCCATTTCAGTCCTTTCCTGGGGCGGGACCGGAGGCCTCCTCCGCTCGGGCGCCCGCCAGTTCGTATTGGAAGTAGCCGTCTTCCTTTTCCCCTTCCGCGACCTCGCCGTACTTTTTCAGGGAGGCGACGAACCACATCACTTCGGAAGCGGGCAGACCGAGGGCCGAGGCGATGCAGGGGACCGTCTTCGGGCCCTCCCCGAGCTGCTGCCGGATTCCGGCGATTATCTTATTCTGCTCCTTGACCTTCCGGGAAAGCGCCTCGATGGACGGTTTCCGGGTCTCGCGCAGTTTCTTCAACATTTCTTTCCTGGTCTTTTCCGTATCGTTCATTGGAATCACCTCACCGCCGTCTTCCTTTGTTCCGCCATCCGTCCTCTGTCTTCCGTCTCCCGTCAGCTCGCTATCATGTCCACCATGGCTTCGTACTGGTCCAGGGTCCAGCCACGGATGTCGATGGCGTTTTCGGGGCATACGGCCACGCATGCGCCGCATCCCATGCACAGGACCGGGCTGACGCGGGCGCGCCGGACTTTCTTTCCGCCGATTTCCGTTTCGACGAGTTCGAGCGCCCCCTCCCGGAGGCACGCTTCAACGCAGGCGCCCGTTCCGGTGCACTTGTCGGGATCGACTTCCGCAATGAAGGGGTCCAGTTCGACGTAGCCGCGGGCCAGTATGGCGCTGGCCTTGACGGCTGCGGCCGATGCCGCGGCTGCGGCCTCTCCGGCGTCCATGGGGGCCTGGCAAGTCCCGGCAAGCACGATCCCGCTCACGGAAAGCTCGACCGGGCGCAGCTTGGGATGCACTTCCAGGAGAAACCGGTCGGAGCCCACCGGAAGTTTCATCATGTCCACCAGGCCCGACACGTCGGCGGGTTCCATGCCGGTGGCAAGCACCACCAGGTCGGCCGGCACCTCCACGTTTTCCCCGAAGGTGAGGGTGTCGGCCACGCTCACCGTAAGCGGCGAGACGGCGTTTCCGGGGCTTTGGGAAACCACGGGAGGGCTGTCTGCCTCGAACCGCAGGAAAACCACCTTGTTCTTGGCCGCCTGGGTGTACAGTTCTTCCTGGCCCCGGCCGTAGGTGCGGATGTCGCGGTAGAATTCATAGACCCGCGTGCCCGGAAACTTTTCCCGCACGCGCTTGGCCGCATGCAGCGTGGCGCCGCAGCAGGTCCGGGAGCAGTACTCGTTGAGGTTTCCGTGCTCGTCTTCTTCGTGGATGCCGGGGATCTGCCGGCTGCCCACGCAGTGGATCATGGCGATGTTTTTGATCTCTTTGCCGTCGACGCGCAGCGTGTCGCCGTCGGAATCGTTTTCGGCAAGCATCCGGATGAACTGGGACAGGGTCACCACCTGCTCGAATTCCACGAACCCGTATTCCCCCTGCCTGGGACGGTAGGGCTGAAACCCGGTGGCGATCACGACCACGCCGGTTTCGATGGTGAATTCGCCTTCCGAATTCTCGGATTTCTCGGGCACAATGCCGCGAAAGGGAACGAACGTGCCGTGGGCGAGGGCCGTCCCGGAGGTATTCCCGTGCGGCTGCGCGTCCATCTCCATGTCCGGGGCCTTCCTGGCTGCCTGGAGCTTGAAATTTCCGATATACCCCTCGAAACCGGTCAGTTCGGTGTTGCAGTGGACGGTAACCGCCGGATGGGCCAGAACCTCGTCCGCCATGGCGCACAGAAGATCCGCCGCTTTTTCGCCGGTGGGCGACAGGGTGTCCAGGGCCGCGGTGCGGCCGCCGAGAAACGGGGATCTTTCGATCAGCGCGACCTCGATTCCGCGTTCCGCCAGGTCTTTTGCCGCCTTGAGTCCGGCGATGCCGCCGCCGATCACCGTGGCGTGCCTTTTGGCGTCCACCCGGATGGGGTCCAGGGGCTTGAGTCCGGCGGCCTTGGCCACCGCCGCCGCTATCAGGCGGCCCGCCTTTTCGGTTGCGGCCTCTCCGTGGTGCACCCAGCTCACCTGTTCCCGGATATTGGCGTGCTCGTAGAGATACGGGTTGACTCCGGCGCGGCACAGGGCGTTTCGAAAGGTCTCCTCATGGAGGCTGGGGGCGCAGGATGCCACCACCACCCGGTCGACGCCGCCTTCTTTGAGGTCTTCGATGATCAGTTCCTGGCCCGGATCGGAACACATGAACATGTTCGTGCGGGCCCGGGTCACCCCGGGCAGCCTCGCCGCCCTTTCGCAGACGGCTTCCACGTCCACGTGGTCCGAAATATTGCCGCCGCAGTGGCAGATGTAGACCCCGACCTTCGTTCTGGGGCGGGATTTCCTTTTGCTTTTGTCTTTCATTGTCGTGCCTCCCCGCCTGCCCGGCCCGCGGCCGTTCGTTTGAGGTACATGGAGGCCTCCATCGCCGCGGCCCCCGCTTCCACGATGCTGTCCACGATGTCTTTGGGCGCCGCGGCCGCCCCGGCCACGAAAATCCCTTCCGTATCGGTGATGGCGGGAGCAATCTTGGGAAGGACGGTCTTGATGAAGCCGTCGGAGGCCGTGGATACGGCGCAGTGCCCCTGCGGGTCCCAACCCGGCACCAGACCCAGCGATAGCACCACCAGGTCGTGTTCCACCTCGCACACCCCGCCGCCCTGTTCCTGGGATTCGTAGCGCAGCTTCACTTTTCCGTCTTCGCCTTCGTTGAGAGCGGCCACCTTGGCCTTGACGAACTGGATGCCCATGGCCATCGCGTTCTGGAAAAACTGCTCGTAGCCCTTCCCGAACGCGCGGATGTCCATGTAATAGACGGTGATGTCGGCGAGCGGGAGCGAGCCGGAAAGAAGCATGGCCTGCTTGATGGCGTACATGCAGCATACCCGCGAGCAGTAGGTGACTCCGAGGCTCTGGTCCCGCGATCCGGCGCACTGGATGTAGGCGATGGATTCCGGTTCCTTGCCGTCATGCGGGCGCAGGACCCGGTTATAGGGGCCGTGCGGGGCGAGGAGCCGTTCCATCTGCAGGGAAGTGATCACGTTGGGGATGCGCCCGCTGCCGTACTGCTGCTTGTCTTCGATCGGGGTCATCTCGAACCCGGTGGCCAGGATGGCCGTGCCCGCTTCCACCACGAACTCCTCAGGCTGCTGGAAAAAGTCCACCGCGCCGGTGGGGCATACCTTTTCGCATTTGCCGCACAGGATGCAGTTTTCGGCGTCCCGCAGCGCTATCGGCGGGATGGCGTTGGAAAAGGGCACGTAGATGGCCTTGCGAGCCGAAAAGCCTCCCTGTTCCGGGTCGGGCAGGTAGACCGGGCACGCGTATTCGCACTTCCTGCACCCGATGCACTTGTCCGGGTCCACGAACCGGCTCTTTTGCCGGATGCGGGCGACGAACCCACCGCTCGGGGTCCGGTCCAGTTGTTCCAGTTCGCAATAGGTGAAGACGGTGATATTTTCGTGGTGCGCCGCGGCCGCCATCTTGGGAGTGGTGATGCAACTGGCGCAGTCCAGGGTCGGAAACACCTTCGAGAGGCGGATCATCTTGCCGCCCACCGAGGCGTCCTTTTCCACCACCGCCACCCGGAAGCCCTGGTCGGCAAGGTCGAGCGCGCTCTGAAGCCCCGCTATGCCGCCGCCCACCACCAGTGCGTCGAATTTGCCTGTCTTTTTCTGTTCCATGACGTTCAACTCGCCGTTGCCATCTGCGGCATCTGGTTTTCCGTTCCGGGAGGTCCCAGCGCCTCGATAATTTCGTTCATCTGCCGGACCTCTTTCAGAAAAGCTCTCGTGCAGACCGTGCAGATCGATGTCAGCCTGAGCCTCTGGGGGTCCAGGCCCCTGGCCCGCATCAGTTGGAAGACGCGGTCCACCCTCCGGGCCAGGGCCTCGTAGGCCCCCTCGTAGGGGCACTCCACGCCGCACGACATGACGATGATCCCCCAGATGCCCTTGTCGAAGCAGTCGAGGTAGAACTGTTCGGGGAAGAGCACCGGGGCCTTCACCCTGAGGATGTAAGTGTTGGCCGGATAGCTGGAGTGCGCCTGCCCGACCGCATTGGCTCCGGGATAGGCGCAGCTTTCGGTTGCCAGGATCAGGATTTTTCCGGTTTCATGTCCGGCTTGCATGGAATGTCCCCTCGTTGAGTCGTTTCCCCGTTGCCGGGAAAGATGAATCGGTGTTGCGATGAATGAAAAAATGCGGGCCGCGCCGGCCGAAAGGCCGCCCTTATTTCTTCCGCAATATGAAAAGCTTGTCGTAGCCGTCCACGCTGACATACCCCAGGTATTCGTGCCCCACCTTGGTCGCC
>LUZZ01000209.1 GCA_001603845.1 Syntrophobacterales bacterium Delta_01
ATGGGAGGGGTTAGGGGAGGGTGTCGTATTTCCGGGCACTGACGATCCCCTCCCGCCAAGGGAGAGGAGTAGTCCGTACTTTTGGCGCCTCCTAACTGAAATTTCCGCTGGTTCCCAAGCTCCGGCTTGGAAACCGGCAGACCGGCAACCCATAACGTACAACCGGAAACCCGCAGCGACTGTAGGGTGGACACGTTTTTTTGTGCCCACCGTCGTTGCCGCGAATGGTGGAATGGTGGGCACGATGAAGCCGTACCCACCCTACGCCTGGACATTCAATATTCTGCGGGGGATCCTCAACCGGCAACCCGCAACTGACAAGGAGGCTATTCGTTGGGTGGAAAAAAGATAAAGCCTGCCAAAAAAACGAGCAAACCGGTCGTTTTACAGGATAACGCTTTCGAAAGGCTGAAAGCCTGGGCGGAACAACACTCGACGCTGGTGGTGGGAACGGCCGCCGCGGTGTTTTTCCTCATCGCTGCCATCTGGGGCGTCCGGATTTACGGCGAACGCATGGAGAGCCAGGCCAAGGCGGACTACGCGGTCCTGGCCGCCAAGCTTCCGAGCGCGGACAAGGAGGGTGCGGGCGGGATGCAAAAGATGATCCCGGACCTCGAAAAATTCGTCTCCGAACACAAGGGGACGCGTCCCGCCGTGGCCGCGCGGCTCGAACTGGCAAAAGCCCTCTTCCAGGCCAAGCGCTACGACGATGCGATCAAGGCGGCATCGGAGGCCCTTTCGTCCGCGCCTCCCGGCCACGGCCTGAGGCCCCTGATTCTCTACCAGTTGGCCGTGGCGCTGGAAGCCGCCGGCAAGCCCGACGAGGCGCTCAAGCAGTGGGCGCAGTTGAAAGAGCTGGGTGATACCGGCCTGGAACGGGAAGCGGAATGGAACACGGGAAAGATTTATGCCGCCAAAAAAGACTACGCCAAGGCCGCCGATGCGTACCAAAAGGCGGCCGAGGCCCTGGGGACCTTTCCCCCCGAGGCCATGCTCGATGAAGAACTGGCCCGAGTGAAACGGGAGGGCGGCATCAAGGAAACCGCGGCAAAGTAGCGCCGGTCGGCGCCCGTGCCGTTGTAAGCCGTTATTTTCAAGCGGATTTTTGTTGACAACGGCTTCGGCGATCTTGTATTGGGTAGACACCTTAGATGGAGTCTGGAAGAAAAATATGTGTGGCCGACTTTTTCCTTTTCGCTTCTTCTTTTTTAGCGGGTTCTCCTTTTGACGGCCCGCCCGTGGAGCGAAGTGGTCTGAGTCCGGACTGAGAGTGAAAACAAACCATGGGGGGGCGATACCGGCCGAATCCATGGTTTTTTCATTTTCGAGAGGCTGTGGATATTCGGTGTCCACGGCCTTTTTTGTCGGTACTTCAGCCATCCTATCATAAATCAAGAGGAGTTCTGGCAAAATGATCTTCAACATCGAGTTCGAAACACTGCCCCGCGAGGCGCTGGAGGCCATTCAGTTGCGCCGCCTGCAGGAGACGGTGGAGCGGGTTTACGCCACCGTGCCTTTCTACCGCAGGAAATTCGACGAGGTAGGCGTGAGCCCGGGGGACATCCAAACCCTCCAGGACTTGCGCCGGCTTCCGTTTACCACCAAGCAGGACCTCCGGGACAACTATCCGTACGGGATGTTCGCGGTGCCCATGGATAACGTGGTGCGTATCCACGCCTCCTCGGGCACCACCGGGAAGCCCACCGTTGTGGGCTACACCGCCCGCGACATCCAGACCTGGGCGGAACTGATGGCCCGCGCGCTTTCGGCGGGCGGCGCCACCCGCGGTGACATCATCCACAACGCCTACGGCTACGGCCTGTTTACGGGCGGGCTGGGGGTCCACTACGGGGCCGAGCGCCTGGGGGCGTCGGTCATCCCCATTTCCGGCGGAAACACGAAGCGCCAGGTGCTGATCATGAAGGATTTCGGTCCCACGATTCTCACCTGCACTCCCTCGTATGCCCTCCACCTGGCCGAGGTGGCCGCCGAGGTAGGGGTCGATTTCAAGGACCTGCGGTTCAAATCGGGCATTTTCGGCGCGGAGCCCTGGTCCGAGGAAATGCGGGCCGAGATCGAGCGCAAGCTCAACCTGGACGCCATCGACATCTACGGCCTCAGCGAAGTCATCGGGCCGGGGGTGGCCGTGGAATGCGTCGAGGCCAAAAAGGGCCTGCACATTTTCGAGGACCACTTCATCCCCGAAATCATCAACCCGGCCACCGGCGAGGTGATGCCCAACGGCGAGCAGGGGGAGCTGGTTTTCACTTCCATCACCAAGGAGGCCTTCCCGGTCATCCGGTACCGCACGCGCGACGTCGCCTCGCTGGACCGGTCCCCGTGCATCTGCGGGCGCACGTTCGCGAGGATGCGCAAGGTGAGCGGGCGCACCGACGACATGCTGATCATACGCGGAGTGAATGTTTTCCCGTCGCAGATCGAAAGCGTGCTGATGGATATGGAGGAAGTGGAGCCGCATTACCAGCTCATCGTGGACCGCGAGGACAACCTGGACACCCTGACGGTCATGGTGGAAGTCGGGGAGGGGTCCTTTTCGGACGAAATCCGGGTGCTCCAGCGCATAGAGAAGAAAATCGCCAAGAATATCAAGGAATACCTGGGGGTTTCCGCCAAGGTGAAACTGGTGGAACCCAAGAGTATCGCCAGGAGTGAAGGCAAAGCACAGAGAGTGATCGACAAACGCAGGATTTAAAGCGGCGCGCCAAATCAAAAGGAGGCTCTTCTCATGGAACATGTCGAGCAGATTTCTGTTTTTCTCGAAAACAAGGCGGGAAGGCTGGCGGAGGTTACCAGGATCCTTTCGGAAGCTCAGATCAACATCCGGGCGCTCTCGCTGGCGGACACGTCCGATTTCGGGATCCTGCGCCTCATCGTAAACAATAACGAAAAGGCCAAGCGGGAACTCCGGGCCAACGGGTTTACGGTCGGAAAGACCGACGTGGTGGCGGTGGAGGTGTCGGACCGTCCCGGAGGGCTGCACTACATCCTCCAGGTCCTCCAGCAGGCCGATGTCAACGTCGAATACATGTACGCGTTCGTTCAGCAAAGCGGCACGAACGCGGTGCTCATCTTCCGTTTCGACAACCTGGAGGCGGCCCTGAGGCTCCTCAAGGAAAACAACGTAAAGGTGATAAAAGGAGAGCAGCTCTATTCGATGTAAACCCCAACCGGCGGGGCCGGGCGAAGCAATAGCACCACGGAGAGCACGGAGAACGCGGAGAAGGACTGAAGGCCAGGCAACACAAAGAAAAAATCAGGATTTTTCTTTTCCTCCGTGAACTCTGTGCCCTCCGTGGTGGAAACGTTCGGCGCCCGGCCGCGGCAGCAAGGAGGAAACAATGAGGAAAGCACCTGTCCTTTGCGCACTGGCGATTGCGGCGCTTCTGGCCGGTACCTTCACCCCGCGCCCGAGCTGGGGCAAGACCGCCTATAAGATCGGCGGCATCTTTTCCGTGACGGGGCCTGCTTCGTTTCTGGGAGACCCGGAAAAAAAGAGCATGGAAATGGCCGTGGCGCAGATCAACGCCAAGGGCGGGATCGACGGCCACCAGCTCGAAGCGGTGATCTACGACGATGAAGGAGATCCGACCAAGGCGGTCCTGGCCGCCCAGAAGCTCACCAGCAAGGACGAAGTCATCGCCGTCGTGGGGCCCAGCCTCACGCCCACTTCCCTGGCGGTGATCCCGGTGGTGGAAAAGGCGGGTGTTCCTCTGATCAGTTGCGCGGCGGGGGTGAAAATCACCGAACCCGTGAAGCCCCTGGTCTACAAAACGGCCCAAAACGACGTCCTGGCCGTGCAGACCATCTACAAGGCCCTCCAGGCTGCGAAGCACAAAAAAATCAGCATCATCACCGTCGAAAACGCCTTCGGTGAAAGCGGCAAGGAACAGCTCACCGCCCAGGCGCCCAAGTTCGGCATCCAGATCGTTTCCGCCGAAACCTTCGGCTCCAAAGACACCGACATGACGGCCCAGCTCGCCAAGATCCGTTCCGCCGGCCCCGAAGCCATCGTGTGCTGGGGCACCAATCCCGGCCCGGCGGTGATCGCCAAAAACAGGGTCCAGATGAACATGAAGACCCCTCTGTACAACAGCCACGGAGTGGCGTCCCCGAAATTCATCGAGCTTGCCGGGCCGGCCGCCGAGGGCATCATGCTCCCCACC
>LUZZ01000210.1 GCA_001603845.1 Syntrophobacterales bacterium Delta_01
CCCCCTCCCCCAGCCCCTCCCGCCAAGGGAGGGGAGTAGTCCGTACTTTTTGGCGGCCGCCTACCGAAATTTTGGTTTTGGGCAACAGCCCCTTTCCCCCCGTCTCTCGGAACTCGGCGCGTCGCCGTCCTGAATGCAATTAATCATGATGCCTCGCCTCACCCGCGAAGCATGAAAATTTTATTTTCAAGGTAATGCGATATAAAAGCGACTCGAAGAGGTTGTTTATTCGTGGAGAGAAACGAATCGGATTGCGGAGCGGCGGAAACCGGGCATCGAAAAATCGAGCCTCAGATCTCCACCGAAATGATCCGGTACCGGCGTGAGCCGGAGGGGGTAAACACGAGGACTTCTTCACCTTCTCCGCGGCCGAGCACCGAACGGCCCACCGGGGATTCGACGGAGAGCTTGCCGTCGTTTACGTCGGATTCCCAGGGTCCCACCATCTGGTAGTTCCCCACTTCCCCCGACTCCAGGTTTTCGATCCTGACGGTGGTCCCGAATCCCACCTGTTTTGCAAAAAATTTCCGCCCGACAACTATTTCGCAGCGGGCAAGCTTCTCTTCGATATCGTTGATCTTTCTTTCCAGGCTCAACTGCCGCTCGCGCGCGGCCATGTACTGCTGGTTTTCGATCTTGACGCCGTAGCCCCTGGCCTCGCACAGATCGTCCAGCACCTCGGGGCGGACCACCTTGCGCAGATGGCCCAGCTCCCGGATCAGCCTGCGATACCCGCTCCTGGTTATCGGAATTTTGCCCATGAGCTTTACTTGAAAAAATCGTCCGCAATTTCGCCCCGTTCCATCTTCGCCCGGAAAAGGGCGATGCCGATCACGGTCTTTCCGTCCCGGATGGCACCCTTGGTAATCATATCATGGACTTTGTCGAATTCGACCACTTCCAGCTTCGAAATCTCATCCTGGTCGGTATACTCGGAAACGGCTTCCAGGCCGGAAGCGGCAAATATCCGGATCACTTCGTCCGAGTAGCCGATTGCCGGATAGTAGTTGAAAATCTCCACCATGTTGCGCGCGCTGTGGCCCGTTTCCTCCATGAGTTCGCGCCGGGCGCAAACGGCAACCTCTTCGCCGGGGTCCACTTTTCCGGCCGGGATTTCCAGCGTTTCGGCTTCGATGGCGTAGCGCCACTGCCGGACCATGAGTATCCGCTCCCGGTCCAGAAAAGGCACTATGGCCGCCGCCTCGGGGTGGTCCACCTTGATTCTTTCAGTGATCTTTCCGGTCTTAAGCCTGACGGAATCCAGGCGGGCGCTGAAATGCTTGGCCCGCAGGATGCCCAAAGTTCTCAAAGTTTCTTCCATCGTCCCTTCCATTCCATGACTACAGGTTTCACACGATTATACTCCGGATAAAGTCCGCGGGGTACTCGATAGTGGATGTCCGGCGGCAGATGCCGGATGCTCGATACCGGATCGGAACAGGATTAACCGATAGCCCGCAGCCGGGCCGGCTTCACCGCGAAATAGCTTCCCACACTTCCAGGGTCTGGCGGAGTGTGTGGTCCAGGTCGCCGCTATTGTCAATTATGTAATCGGATTTCGCTTTTTTGGATTCGATTGGTAACTGGATGGCCAGGGTCTTTTGCGCCTGCTCCCTGGTGAGGTCGTCCCGGGACGTCAGCCTTTCCACCTGGACTTCGGGAGGCGCATAGACCAGCACGATAATATCGAAGGATTTGTCGAACCCGCCTTCGAAAAGGAGGGGAATATCGAAGATGACCGTGGCACGGGGGTTTCGTACCCGGTTGGACTCCCATTCCTCCTCCATGGCCCCCAGGATGAACGGGTGGAGTATCTGGTCCAGTTTTTTGCGGGCGTCCGGGTCGCCCACGATTTTTTCTCGAAGCTTGCGCCGCCTGAGCGCCCCGTCGGGATCGAAAAACTCCGCCCCGAGCCATTCGCGCAGGGCACGCCAGCCCCCGCTGCCCGGCCGGACGGCCCGGCGGGCGAACTCATCGGCATCGAGTATGACGGCGCCCAGCTCTTTGAGCCTGTTGGCCACGGTGGTCTTCCCCGTGGCGATTCCGCCCGTCAGTGCAATCCTTTTCCCCGGCATTTGGATGGAGAAAACCCGGCCCCGGCTTAGAAGTCTATGTCACCCACCGGCCTGCAAAAAGTCCAGTTCAGGGGCTTTTCCACCAGTTCCTCGGTCACCGAGTCGGTGGTGCCGGAAAGAGCGGCCATCGGGTAGGCCCCGACCGCCCCCGCCAGCCCGAGAATGCTTGCCAGAAAGCCCACCGGCCTCAGGATGTAGACGTCTACCAGGATCTTTTCGCCCAGGTAATCGCTGGTCAACTCACCGGAGCGGCTGGGATCGGGCGGAAGGAGTTCCTGAGCCCCCACCGGAACGACAACGGTGGCCAGCATCGCCACGACGGCCAGGACGACGATATATTTTTTCATGATTTCCTCCTCCGTGCGGAACAGATTTCAATTTCGAGCAACCCGCTTTGTATAAGCAAACCGCGTGCCGATATCATGGCAGCGCGCGCCACTAAGATAAGGCCGCCGCGCTTCCTCCGCATCGGGACTCCACCGACGCGGCGCATCGAAACCCGGATGCCATAATATTTTCATTGACCGGATAAATCAAGGAAGTCCGTCAACGAATCCTATCGGCAGTTTCAGGGTTTGATTTCACTGATTTCCACCTTGGGCAGGAGCTTTTCCACCTCCTCCGGGTGGCACAGTTCCGTGCCGGGGGTCATCGCCGTGGCGGTCCCCGTGGCGCAGGCCAGGCGAAGGCATTCGTTGAGGTCCTTGCCGCGCGAATGGTTCAGGATGAAGCCCGCCACCGAGGAATCCCCGGCGCCCACCGTGCTCGCTACGCTCACCGCGGGCGCCTTTCCCCTCCACTTCTGTTCGGCCGTGGACAGGATGAGCCCGTCCTTGCCCCTCGAAACCAGCACGAACGGAATCCCCTTCTCGTGGAGCCGGTCGCAGGCGTCGAGGATTTCGGGCTCGGACGTCAGGTCGCGCCCCACCAGCCGTGCCAGTTCGAACCGGTTGGGCTTGATGCAGGTCGGAAGATATTCCACGGATTCCTTCAGGGTCCGCCCGTCCGCATCGAGCATGACGAAAGCGCCGTTCCTCTTGCCGGCAAGGATGATCTGCCCGTACACGTTGGGGTTGACTCCCCGGGGAAGGCTTCCGCTCACCACCAGGTATTCCATGTCCCTGAGGTCGAGCAGCCGGTTGTAGAGCGTACCCAGCTCAGCCGCCGCTATCTCGGGACCGGCGGCGCTGATCACGTACTGCCGCTCCGTTTCCTCTTCCTTGAGCACTATATTGGTGCGGGTTTCGCCCGTGATGCGGGTAAAATCGGTGATCACGCCGGCGTTGATGAGCAGGCCTTCCAGTTTCAGCCCGTCGTAGCCGCCGATAAATCCCATCGCGATGCTCGTTCCGCCCAGTTTCCGGATAACGCGCGAAACGTCTATTCCCTTTCCGCCCGCGTAGGCCGTTTCGCTTAAAATCCTTACGGTATCTTCTTCCACCAGGCGCTCGACCAGGATCGTCCTATCGAGGGCCGGATTCAAGGTGACCGTGTATATCATCTCGGCGCTCCCCCATTGCGGCGTTTTTGGAATAAATATAGATTTGAAATAAATTCGGCCGATGGCAGCAATTTGGAAAATCGAATATAGTGTCTTTTCGTGGAAAAATCACCCGAAACCCGGAACAGCCCGACGAGAGCAGTTCCCAAGGCCATGAAAGGAATGGGAAAATTCATGCCGGCAGACATTCAGGAAC
>LUZZ01000012.1 GCA_001603845.1 Syntrophobacterales bacterium Delta_01
GTGGGAGAGCGCTACCTTGACGCGGTAGAAGCCGGCGGTTCGAAACCGCCCGTGCCTACCACTTTGGGAGGGATTGAAAAACTTTCGGCAACCAGCCTAGAAAATCGATATTGCGACAGGCGGCCGGAAATTTGGGCCCGAACCTCGGCGGGACTGCAAGATTATTGTACCTAAAAAAGCTGTTTACATTCCGGGCATCTTTCCAGGCGGTGAGGGTGCCTTTTTTGTTTATGCGCCGCCTCCGGGTCGCCGGAAACGCGCACAGGAACTGACGATGCAAGCAGATCAAATCCGAATTACCTTCCCCGACGGCCGCGTCGAGACCGTTCCCAGGGGAACCAGCGTACACGATATACTCGAAAAGGCCGGGAACTCGCAGGACCGGTGGATCGCGGCCAAGGTGGACGGCCGCATGGTGGACCTTGCCGGCCAGGTCCGGGAAGACGCCGTAGTGGAAGGCGTCCGGGCGGGGTCCGAAGAGGGCCTGGACATCCTTCGCCACAGCGCCGCCCACGTCATGGCCCAGGCAGTCAAGAGCATTTTCCCCGAGGCGCGCGTGGCGATCGGCCCGTCGATTGAAAACGGGTTTTACTACGATTTCGACGTGGCGAGGCCCTTCACCCAGGACGACCTCGAAAAGATCGAGGCCAGGATGAGGGAGATCGTCTCCCAGAAGCTCCCCTTCAAGCGTACGGAAGTCCCGCGGGAAGAGGCGATCCGGTTTTTCGAAGGAATGGGGGAAAAGTACAAGGTCGAACTCTTAAACGAGTTCCAGGACCCGACCGTATCCTATTACCAGCAGGGCGATTTTGTGGACCTGTGCCGGGGACCGCACCTTCCCAATACCGGTTTCCTTAAGGCTTTCAAGCTCATAAACGTTGCCGGCGCGTACTGGCGGGGCGATGAAAAAAACCCGATGCTTCAGCGCATCTACGGGACCGCGTTCTTCGACGTCGATTCTCTCAAGAAATACCTCCATTTCCTGGAGGAGGCGCAAAAGCGCGACCACCGCAGGCTGGGCAAGGAACTCGACCTGTTTTCGTTTTCCGACGAGATCGGGGCCGGCATGGTGGTCTACCATCCCAAGGGGGCGCTCATCCGCCATATCCTGGAAAGCTTCGAAAAGCGGGAGCACCTTCGCCGGGGCTACAGTATCGTAATCGGGCCGACGCTGCTTAAAACCGAATTATGGAAAAGATCCGGCCATTTCGACCACTACCGCGAAAATATGTATTTTACCGAGATAGACGAGCAGTCCTACGGCATAAAGCCCATGAACTGCCTGTCGCACATGCTTATCTATAAATCAAAAATCCGGAGCTACCGCGACTTGCCTCTGCGCCTTTTCGAACTGGGGACGGTGCACCGGCACGAAAAGTCGGGCGTGCTGCACGGGCTTTTGAGAGTGCGCCAGTTCACTCAGGATGATGCCCACATCCTGTGCATGCCCGAGCAGCTCAACCAGGAGATCAAGAATATTATCGACTTCATCATTGAAGTCATGGGCATTTTCGGATTTTCGTACGAAATGGAGATCAGCACCCGGCCCGAGAAGTCGATCGGTACCGACGAGGACTGGGAGCGGGCCACGGCGGCCCTCATGAGGGCGCTCGAAGAAAAGGGCATCCCTTTTAAGATCTGCGAAGGGGAAGGCGCCTTCTACGGCCCCAAGATCGACGTGAAGCTCAAGGACGCCCTCGACCGGCGGTGGCAGTGCGCAACCATCCAGTGCGACTTCACCCTGCCGGAACGCTTCGACCTCACCTACGTGGGGGCGGACGGGGGCAGGCACCGGCCGGTAATGGTGCACCGGGTGATCCTGGGCGCGATCGAACGGTTCCTGGGCGTTTTGATCGAGCACTACGCGGGGGCGTTCCCCGTCTGGCTGGCGCCGGTGCAGGCCGTGATCGTGACGGTTACCGACGCGCAGCTCGATTTCGCGCAGGACGTGTGCGGGCAGCTCAAAAACCGGGGCGTGCGGGTCGAGGTGGACATGCGGAGCGAAAAGCTCGGCTACAAGATACGGGATGCGCAGATGCAGAAGATCCCCTACATGCTGGTTGTGGGGGACAAGGAGGTCGCGGCGGGCGGCATAGCTCCCCGCAGGCGCGACGGGACTCAACTCAGTCTTATGAGCCCCGCGGAATTTGCCGATATGGTGGAAAAAGAGTGCCTCGAATCCAGCAAGGGGCGAATCGGACTTAACATTTAGAGGCATGCCGGCGGCAACCGCCATGGGGGCGGCTCCGGCCGCCGCAAACGTTCAAGGCGCGATCAGGACACATAAAACAAGGAGGAACTGCCCTGGAGAAACAAGCAAACGTGAATGACAAGATCCGCGCGCCCGAGGTGCGGGTGATCGGAAACGAAGGACAGCAGCTTGGAATTCTGCCCATCAGAAAGGCGCTGGAATTGGCCGCCCAGGAACAGCTCGATTTGGTGGAAGTGGCCCCGAACGCCGAGCCGCCCGTCTGCAAGATAATGGATTATGGGAAGTTCAAATACCAGCAGAGCAAGAGAACCCAGGAAGCCCGAAAGAAGCAGACCGTAATCCAGGTGAAGGAAGTCAAGATCCGCCCGAAGACCGACGAACACGACCTGCAGGTAAAGATGCGCCATATCAAGCGCTTTCTGGCCCAGAAAGACAAGGCCAAGATAACGATACTTTTCCGGGGCCGCGAGATAGCATATTCCGACCAGGGGATGAAGATTCTGGAGCGGGTCAGGGAGGAACTCAAGGACGAAGTGGTGGTCGAGCAGCAGCCGAAGATGGAAGGCCGCAACATGATCATGATTTTGGCGCCGAAATCATAAAAAATCCAGGTTGTCTCCCTTAATGTGTTGACTCTTCCCTAAGGCCAAAATAAACTATATTTTTTGTGCCGCAGCGATCTGCGCCATGACGCTGGGTTGCGGTTTTTTGCCGTCAGCCTTCATTCCTAGTCCACGGAGGATATAGTGTAATGCCTAAGATCAGGTCCAACCGCGCCGCAGCCAAGCGGTTCAAGAAGACGGGAACGGGCAAGGTAGTCCGCGCCAAGGCGATGAAAAGCCACATCCTGACCAAAAAATCGCCCAAGAGGAAGCGGGCTCTGCGCCGGGACACGGTGGTCAGCGCGGTCAGCGCGAAGGCCCTCCAGAGGATGCTGCCCTATATATAAGGAAGCACCCGGTTTTTAGAGCCCGGGGCCGGGGCGGGCGCGCTCCCGGCGATGGGTGCCGGCCCGGCCGGGGACCGGCGTTTTTGAACACGACGCCCGAACCCTCCATTTCAAGGAGATTGTGATGCCCAGAGTCAAAAAGGCAGTTAAATCGCGCGAGAGGCGCAAGAAGATCCTCTCCGCAGCCAAGGGATACCGCGGCGGACGCGGCACGCTGATCCGCACCGCGACGGAAACGGTCGAACGCGCGCTCAAGTTCGCCTACCGGGACCGCAAGGTCAAAAAACGCGAGTTCCGGAGCCTGTGGATCATGCGCATCAACGCCGCCGCGCGCATGCACGACCTCAGCTATTCCAAGTTCATGAACGGGCTCAAGAAAGCCAACATCACGCTTGATCGCAAGGCCCTGGCGCACCTTGCCGCCACCAACCCGGAAGCATTCGGCGAACTGGCCAAAATTGCCAAAGAAGCAGCGTAGGACATGAAAGAGGCGGTTGAGAACCTGCTTGAGACGGCTTCGCACGAAGTAGGCGGGTTGGCGGAGGACCCGAAGGGGCTCGATCAGGCAAGGATTCGTTTTCTTGGCAGGAAGGGGGAGCTGGCCCAGCTCTTCAAGGAACTGGGCAAGGTGCCCGAGCAGGAACGCCGGGAAGCCGGAAGGCTTTTGAACGAGGCGAAATCCAAGCTGGAGGCCATTTTCTCCGAAGTGGCCGAAAAAGCCCGCCAGGCCGCGGCCGGGAAACGGGAAGCCATCGATGTGACCGTTCCGGGCAGGTCCCCCCTGGTCGGCCGGCTGCATCCCATCACCCAGATCGCGACCGAGATCACCCGCATTTTCAACTGGCTGGGGTTCGAAACGGTCGAAGGCCCCGAAGTGGAACTCGACTACTACAACTTCGAGGCCCTGAACATCCCCAAGGACCACCCCGCGCGGGAAATGCAGGATACCTTCTACATCTCGGACGACGTCGTCCTGCGCACGCACACCTCGCCCATCCAGGTCCGGGTTATGGAAAAGCGGCGGCCGCCCATCCGCGTCATCGCTCCCGGAAGGACCTACCGCTGCGACTCCGACGTGACCCACACGCCCATGTTCCACCAGGTGGAAGGCCTGATGGTCGGAAAGGGCGTCTCGTTCGGCGACCTGAAGGGAATCCTCACCACGTTCGTCCAGCAGATGTTCGGTCCCGAGACCGGGCTGCGCTTCCGGCCGAGCTTTTTCCCGTTCACCGAACCGAGCGCCGAAGTGGACATCCAGTGCGTGATGTGCCGCGGCGCCGGGTGCCGGGTATGTTCGCACACCGGCTGGCTCGAAATCCTGGGATCGGGAATGGTGGACCCCGAGGTCTACAAGTACGTGGGCTACGACCCGGAGGAAGTTACCGGCTTCGCCTTCGGAATGGGAATCGAGCGGATCGCCATGCTGAAGCTCGGTATCGACGACCTGCGCCTCTTCTTCGAAAACGACCTCCGTTTCCTCAGCCAATTTTGATGCGGAAAATCCCCCTGCCCTCCCCGGAAACCTCCAGGCGGCACGGGGAGATGTGGTTATCAGCCGGGTGGATCGCGCCGGGCGAAACCCGACAAATTTTCGTACACCGGGCAAATTCCATCAAACGCCGGTGCGCCGGACACGAGACAACTCATGCTCATCAGTCTAAAATGGCTTTCCCAATACGTTGACTGCTCACTTTCGCCCGAACGGCTGGCCGACGGCCTCACCATGGCGGGCCTGGAAGTGGAATCTCTCTCGCCGCGCTACCCGAGGCTCAAAAACGTGATCGTGGCACGGGTCGATTCGGTGGAACCGCACCCCAACGCCGACCGGCTCAAGCTGTGTTCCGTTTCCACCGGAAACGCCTCGTACCGGGTGGTGTGCGGCGCGCCCAACGTGCGCGCCGGGATGCTCGTCCCCCTGGCCGTGCCGGGGGCCGAACTGGAAGGCGGGACCGTCCGTGAAGCGGTCGTACGCGGGCAGCATTCGCAGGGCATGCTGTGTTCGGAAAAAGAGCTGGGGCTGGGCGACGACCACAGCGGCATCTGGATCCTGCCCGAAACCACCCCGGTCGGCAAGGCGCTGGACGCGGCGTTCGGAATCGACGACATGCTGATGGAAGTGGCCATCACGCCCAACCGGGGCGACTGCCTTTCGGTTTTCGGGATCGCCCGCGAAGTGGCCGCTCTGTGCAAAACGCAAACCAGATTTCCGGAAACGTCCCCGGAGGAAGCCGGTCCGGCCATCGAATCCCTCACGTCGGTGACCATCGACGACCCCGACGGGTGCCCGCGCTACTCCGCCAGGCTGGTCCGGGGGGTGAAGATCGGCCCGTCTCCGCAATGGCTGAAAGACCGGGTGGAATCCGCCGGCGTTCGGTCCATAAACAATATCGTGGACGTCACCAACTTCATCATGCTCGAACTGGGGCAGCCCCTGCACGCATTCGATTTCGACCGGCTGCGCGAGCACCGGATCGTGGTCCGGAAATCCGCCCCCGGTGAGCGCTTCACCACCCTGGACGGGGCGGAGCGCGAACTGCCCCCCGATACCGTCATGATCTGCGACGGGGCCGGGCCGGTGGCCGTAGGCGGCATCATGGGCGGACTCAATTCGGAAATCGAGCCGGACACCACCAACGTCCTGATTGAAAGCGCCTACTTCCAGCCCCTGTCCATCCGCAGGAGCAGCAAGCGGCTGGGGCTCAAGACCGAGTCCGCTTACCGGTTCGAGCGCGGCACGGACCCCGAGGGCGTGCTGCGGGCGCTGGACAGAGCGGCGAAGCTGATGCACGAAGTGGGAGGCGGCGCCATCGCTTCGGGAAGGATCGACGTCTATCCCCGGCCCGTCACGCCGCCCGTGGTGGCACTGCGGGTCGACGCCGTGAACCGGTTGCTGGGGACCGGCCTCCCTGCCGACGCCATGAAAGAAGTGCTGGAACGGATCGACATGCGGGTCGAACCGAACGGCCAGGGCCGTTTCGAAGTGGTCCCGCCCCCGTTTCGCCCCGATATTACGCGGGAAGTGGACCTGGCGGAAGAAATCGCGCGCCTCACCGGCTACGACGACATCCCGGTCACCAGCCCCGCGGCGGCCGTGGCGGCCTCGCCGCTCGATCCTCACCAGAGGGCGCGAAGGGAAATGAAGCGCCGGATGGAAAGCGCCGGCTTTTTCGAGGTGATCAACTACTCGTTCATTTCGGAAGAGGCCCTGAAGAAACTCCGGCTGCCCGAGGACTCGCCGGGGCTCGACCCGGTGCGGCTCAAAAACCCCCTGAGCGACGAACAGGCCGTGATGCGCACCAGCCTGGTGCCCGGCCTGCTGCAAAACGCCCGCTACAATTTCGACCGCAGGTGCGAAGGGCTGAAGCTTTTCGAACTCAGCAAGGTCTTCCTCCCCAGGAAAGGGGAGCTGCTGGCCGACGAGCCTTTCCACATCGCCGGGGTGACAGCCGGCAGGCGCATCCCGCAACTGCTCTACGGGGGCGACCGGCAGGTGGACTATGCCGATGTGAAGGGCGCGGTGGAGTTCATCCTGCAATTTTTCGGCATCAAGGGCGCTCTCTTCCGGGCGGAGTCCCTTCCGCCGTGGCTCGACCCCTACGAGGCGGCATCCGTTTTCGCCGGCGAAAACCGGCTGGGCGAACTGGGCCGGGTGCATTCCGAAGTCGAGGAAGCCTTCGACATCAAACGTCCCGTTTATCTGTTCCGGCTGAACTTCGACAAGCTTTTCGAGCTGCGCGGCCCGAGCCCCTTCTTCAGCAGTTTGCCGAAATTCCCGGCGGTTGCCCGGGACATCGCCCTGATGGCCGCCGAGACGCTTCCGGTCGAACAGGTGCTCGATTTTATCGCCTCGTTTAAAGAACCTCTACTGGAATGCATCGAGATATTCGATATATTTAGAAGCGAGCAGATTGGGGCGGGCAAGAAGAGCGTGGGCTACAGGCTGACGTACCGCGCCGCCGACCGCAGTCTCACCGATGAAGAGGTAAACGCCATCCACGCAAAGCTGGTGGAAAAGGTCGTCCACAAATTCGGGGTTTCAGTGAGGTAGCCGGACACCATGAAAGAGCAGGACAGCAACAGCAGCAGTTGCAAGCCGAAAGAGCCCCTGCCGGACCGCAAGACTCCGTGCGAGGTCACGTTTTTCCTGGGAGACCAGACCTTCAGGGGCACGTCCATCCATTTCAGCGACCACGGCATGCTCGTCCAGTGCAAAGACCCCGCCCCGCTCAATGCCAAGGTCCGGCTGGTGCTCCAGTTTCCGGGCTTCAAGAACACCCTGGAACTGAACGGAGAGGTGGTGTGGACCAATATCCACGGAGCGGGCGACTCCCTGGCCCCCAAAGGGATGGGCGTCAAGTTTTCGAATATCGAGCGGGACTTGGAACGCCTGATGGCGGAACTGGCCACCCAGTATGAATCGTTCGGCAGCGTCTATTCCTGCTATTACACGTAATCAAACGGCCGGTCCCGTGATTTTGCCCGCCTGAACCGAAAAGCCCGTTTCCCGGATCCCCCGATCCGGGAAAGCTGTTTCAAGGGGGAAGAAATTCCCGGGCGCGATTTCACCACAGAGGACCCGGAAGGCGCGGAGGATATTCAGAAAGAAACCCGGCCGGAGAGACTGCTTCCATTCCCTGGTGGAAGGGAATGCAACGCTGTTGACTTCAGGAGCGACGCTCCATGAACGCCCCTCCCTCGGCGGGAGGGGGATTTTCGTTCGTTCCGCTATTGGCGAACCTTAATATTCTTTTGGGCAACAGCCTCAAAGGCCGTGTCCACCCGGAGGCTTCCGGAGAAAAAGCAATTTTGTCTACTTCACCCCTTGCGAGGCTGTTTTGAAATTTCTTGAACTGGCCCTGATAGCGGCGGCGCTCGGTTGCGACGCATTCGCCGTCGGGATGGGCGTGGGGGCCCGGTCCTGCCGGCCGAGGCAGGTCTTCAGGCTCTCCTTCCACTTCGGGCTCTTTCAGTTTATGATGCCGCTTCTCGGGTGGTTTCTCGGAAAGAACCTAGTGGGGGTGGCCAGCCGGTGGGGGCCGTGGATCGCTTGCGGCCTGCTGTTCTTCATCGGCGGAAAGATGGTCCTGGAAAGCCTGCGCCCGCGAACCGGCAGCCACGCGGATTGCCTGGACCCCACGCGGGGGATGAGCCTCATCGTCCTGTCGGTCGCCACCAGCATCGACGCCCTGGGGGTGGGATTCGGCCTGGGGGTGCTGGGGGCCGGGCTCCTGTTTCCGGCGGTGTGGATCGGGATTACCGCCGGCGCCATGACCTGGGCGGCGATGAAGCTCGGCAACCGGCTCTCGGAGCGGTTCGGGGTGTGGATGGAACTGGCCGGCGGCATCATTCTTATGGCGATCGCGGTTAAACTTGTCCTGTAGCGAAACGGATACCATCATGGCAACAAGGCTTGAGACGGCCCTTAAGGACCACCTCTTCGACCCCGAAGGCGCGGGGCTTTGCAGGCGGGTGCGGGACTACTTCGGCTGGGAAATCGGCGAGGCGCGGGTCATCAACATCCTGACCCTCGACGCGCGGCTTTCCGACGAAGACCTGGAAGCGGTGCGCACTGAAATTTTCACCAACCCGGTGACGCAGGTATCGAAATACGGGAGCCTGGCAGCCGATTTCGACTGGGCGGTGTGGGTGGGGTTTCGCCCCGGCGTTCGGGACACGGCGGGAAGCGTCGCCATCGAGGCCCTGTGCGACTTTCTGGGCAGATGCCCCGAACCGGGCGAGGCGGCCTACACGTCGAAACTCTTCCTGCTGAGGCGCGCCCCTCTCGACCGGGACCGGGTGGAAACCCTCGCGCGCGAGCTTCTGGCCAACGACATCATCCAGCAGTGGAAAGTTTTTTCGCGCGCCGAGTGGAACGATTCCGAGGGGATCGGCATGGTCGTCCCCAAGGTGCTCCTGGCGCACACGCCTTCCGTGGCCCCAATTCCCATAGAATCGGACGAACAGCTCGCAGCGCTCAGCGACGAGCGCAACCTGGCGCTCAACCGCAACGACATCCCGGTGATCCGCAGGTATTTCCAAAGGCCCGAAGTCCTTGCCGCACGCGCCGAAGTGGGCCTTTCCGCCCCCACGGACGTGGAACTGGAAGCGATTTCGCAGGCCAGGAGCGATCACTGCAACCACAACACGTTTCGCGGAAAATTTTTCTACCGCGACACGGCGACCGGCGAGTCCAGCACGGCGGACAACCTGTTCAAGACCTGCATCGAAGCCCCCACCCTCGAAATCCAGCGCCGCAAGGAGTGGGTGGTCTCCGTCCTGTGGGACAACGCGGGGGTGGCGCGCTTCGACGACGATTACAACTACTCGGTTACCGGGGAGACCCACAACAGCCCTTCGAACATGGAAGCCTACGGCGGGGCGCTCACCGGGATCGTGGGCATCTACCGCGACATCATGGGCACCGGCAAGGGATCGCGCCTGGTGGCGGGACTCTACGGGTACTGCGTCGGCCCGCGGGACTACCGGGGGCCGCTGCGCCCGCACCTTCATCCCAGGCGCCTTCTGGACGGAATCGTGGAGGGCGTCAAGGACGGGGGCAACAAGCACGGCGTTCCCACTCCTTTCGGAAACCTGTTCTTCCATCCGTCCTACCTGGGAAAATGCCTGGTGTTCGTGGCATCGCTGGGGATCATGCCGCGCCTGATCAACGGCAAACCGGTCGATTTGAAACAGCCCGGAAACGGGGACCTGATCGTGATGTGCGGCGGCCGAGTGGGAAAAGACGGGATCCACGGCGTCACCGCATCCAGCGAAAGCTATTCGGAACACACCCCGGCGGGTCACGTGCAGATCGGCGACCCGTATCTGCAGAAAAAGATGCACGATTTCCTGCTGGAAGCGCGCGACGAGGAACTCATCACCTTCATTACGGACAACGGCGGCGGCGGGCTTTCCTCCTCGGTGGGCGAATCGGCCCGGATGGCCGGCGGGGCCTCCGTCGAAGTGGAAAAGGTGCCGCTCAAGTACGAGGGACTCGACGTCTGGGAAATCTGGATTTCCGAGTCCCAGGAGCGCATGACGGTCGCCGTCGAGCCGCAAAGCATCGACAGGTTCATGGAACTTTCCCGGATACACGACGTGGAAAGCACGGTCATCGGGAAATACGAAAATACGGGCAAGTTGCACCTGACCTACAACGGCCGGACGTGCGCCCATATCGACCTGGACTTTTTTTCCGAGGATTTCCCCCAATGGGAGTTCGATGCCGAATGGACGCCGCCCGCCCTGCGCGGCCTCACCGAACCGGTGCTGGCCGAACCTTCCGATTACGGGCGCGTGCTGCACTCGCTCCTGGCAACCCCCAACCTGTGCAGCCGCGAATGGATCCAGCGCCAGTACGACCATGAAGTCCAGGGGGGAAGCGCCGTAAAGTTCATGACCGGAAGGGACCGCGACGTGCCCAACGACGCGGCGGTGATCCGGCCGGTCCTGGACAGGCGGGGCGGGATCGCGCTCGCCCAGGCCGTCAACCCCTCTTACTCGCAGATCGACACCTACCACATGGTGGCGGCCACCATCGACGAGGCCGTGCGGCGGGTGATCGCCGTCGGCGGCAGGTTCGACGAAATCGGCGGGGTGGACAATTTCTGCTGGCCCAACATCCAGTTCGACCCGGTCTCCAACCCCGACGGCCGCTACAAGGCCGCGCAGCTCGTACGCGCCAACTGGGCGCTTCGCGACATCTGCCTCCAGTACGGCATTCCGCTCCTGTCCGGCAAGGACAGCATGTACGTGGACGGCCACCTGCCGGGAAAATTCGGCGAGCGGCACAAGGTGAGCGGCCTGCCCGCCATGCAGTTCACGGCCACCGGGATCGTGCCCGACGTTCGAAAATCGCAGACCATGGAGTCCAAGGCGGCCGGCGACCTGGTATACATCGTGGGGACCACCCGCAACGAGCTCGGAGGATCGGCCTATTACGGCCTTTTCGGCTACATCGGCCTGAACGTTCCGGAAGTGAAAACGGAAACGTTCGCGCCGCTTTACCGGGCCGTCGAACAGGCGATATCTTCCGGCCTGGCGGCGTCGTGCCACGGGCTCTACAGGGGAGGACTCGCGGTGGGGGCCGCCATGACGGCAATCGGCGGCGGGTTGGGCATGAGCCTGGATCTTTCACGGGCGCCCGTTGACGGGGAGGACCGGGCCGGTGACGACCGGCTGCTTTTCAGCGAATCGTGCGGGCGGTTCTTGATGACCGTCCCCAGAGAGAGCCAATCGGAGTTCGAAAAGATTTTCAAGTCCCTCCCCTGCCGCCTTGCGGGTGAAGTGACCGAAAAACCCGAGCTGGTGATCACCGGGATATCCGGCAGGGAAATCGTGCGGGAAGCCGTCGCGTCGCTGCGGAAATCCTGGACGGGGAATGCAAACGAGGCATAGCGGTGGAGCGGTCGCTTTAAGAGAGGGATGAGCCCACATCCCATAACGCCGCGGTTCAGGGCTTGTCCCCGGTACAGGAAGGCACGGCTTTAGGGCCGCTGCCCAAATCGGGTGGGCATGGCTTTTGGGCCTGCTGCCCAAAAGGATATTAAGGTTCATCAATAGCGGAACGAACGAAAATCCCCCTCTCTGCGATGGGAGGGGTTAGGGGAGGGTGTCGTATTTCCGGGCACTGACGACCCCCTCCCCCATCCCCTCCCACCAAGGGAGGGGAGTAGTCGTGTGGGGTGGGCACGGTTTTACCGTGCCCACCCCTACATCCAGCTCTTTGTTCTCTGTGGTGGAATCTCGGGGGTATGCAATGCCAAATCCGGTTGTGGGAATTGTAATGGGAAGCGCATCCGACCTGCAGGTCATGGAGGATGCGTTTCGTGTGTTGGAAAAATTCGGCGTCGAATTCGAAACCAGGATCCTGTCCGCGCACCGCACGCCCGACGAGGCGGCCGCCTATTTCAAGGATCTTTCGGGCCGGGGAATCAAGGTGCTGATCGCCGGGGCGGGCTGGGCCGCGCACCTGGCGGGGGCCGCCGCCGCCCACACCCAGGTCCCCGTGATCGGCGTCCCCATCGACTCCTCCCCCCTTTCGGGCATGGACGCTCTTCTGTCCACGGTGCAGATGCCCCCCGGAATCCCGGTGGCCACCATGTCCATAGGCAAGGGAGGGGCTTATAACGCGGCCGTTTTCACGGTCCGGATTCTGGCCCTCATGGACCCCGAACTTGCGGGCAAGCTTGCCGCCTTCAAAGACGACATGGCGCGGGACATACTGGGAAGGAAAAATCGCGAACTGGAAGAATACCTGGCGGGCCGTAAGTCGGGTTGAAATCGGGGGCCTGAGCCCCCTGCTTCCGCCCCCGGTCAGACAATGGTGTCGTAGACCCCGTTTTTTTTCTCTTTCGCCTGTTCGAAAGCTCTCCTGACGACCTTTTCAGTCCCCCGAGTCAGCTCGTAGGAGGAAAGTTCCGAAAGGGGGATAAACAGGCACTCCTCCGCATCCGTTGCCGCGACCGGGTTTCCATCGGCCGGCGCTTCACACAAAAAATCCAGCAGGACGTAATGGTATTCGATCCGGCCGCCATCATCGAGGATCACCCGGTCGAGAGCGGCGCACAGGTCCAGCACCTTCACGTCCAGCCCCACCTCTTCCAGGACTTCCCTTCGCACGGCGGTTTCCAGGGTCTCCCCCAGTTCCACCAGGCCGCCCGGAATGGACCACTTGCCCAGTGCCGGCGAATTGCCCCGCTTGATCAACAGCACCCGGTCGTCTCGAAATATGATCGCCCCGATCCCCACCATGGGCATTTCTGGATAGCGCCTGTTCATTTCCCGGTCCTGAAGAGTTTATCGCTCGATTTGCAGTGAGATTCCCAGTAAGAGCCCCGGTTGCACGCCCGGCGGCAAAATTTCACGGCTTGCAGAGGCGACAGGGCCTGTAGCCGTCGTTGAGCGCGCTCCACCGGTCGGAAAACTTTACACTGTCGGCGGCCGAAATTTCGCGCGCCCGGCGGCACCCGGGCCTGTGAAAAACACGGGAACCCGAATTCGCGGAATAATAAGGCTCCGGCTTGACGCGGCACGCCCCCCACTGCCCCCGGCGCTCCCGGATGGCCTCTCGCTGCGCGGCAAGGAAAGTCGAATAAAATTTGGCGCTTTCGTGGTCCCGGTAGACATGGGCATTGCCCGATTTTATCAGCTCCAGGTTCACGCACGTGCCGTCCGGAGCGTACACCAGAGCGAGAAGCCGGCCGTAATAGTCACGAATCCTGCGGCCGTAGCGAAGAGTGACCTTCGTTCCCAGCACCATTTTCGCATTGGCCCGCCGTGCTTTTTGCCCGTAGCACTCGGAGGGTTCCCCGTGATGGCCGATCTCCGGAGCGTCGATTCCAGCATAGCGCACCTTTTCTCCCGTTTCCAGGACAATGGTGTCGCCGTCTATGACAAACCGCACCTTCCCCTCGACCGGGGGCCGCCCGCCATGCGGCCGCCCCCTTCCCCATGCGCCGCCGGCCAGCGCCAGGGACAGCAAACATACGATCACGGCGCGCTTCGCAAACATTTCCACTCCTGTGACGGGTATCAGGTCAGATGGCGGATGGCGGATACGCAAGTACCTATCGTCCAGTATCGGGTAACGGATATCGGATGGCGGACCCAGGCATCCGGTACGGAGTATAGCATCCGGGATTGAGTTCCGGGGGCGATTCTGGTATTGGTGGACCTTGAAAATAATCCTGCAGGAGCGGAGAACATGAATTACAAACCTGCCCTGGCGATAATTTTCGCGTTCGCGATTGCCGGGTGTGCCGGCATGGGCACGTCTTTACGAGTCAACCAGGAAACCGTCAATCCCAAGGAAACAAAAACCGCAAAGGCCAGGCACGGTTGCATTGAAGAAGAGGAAATGGAACTCAGGAGCCACCTGGCAGGCTTCGAAGGGATAACCTCCATCAAGCAGCAGGATGGTTTGATCATGATCATCCTGGGCTGCGATTATATCTTCGACAAGGATTCGCCCACCATCAGGCCCGGCGCCTGCGGGTTCAACGCCCTGGCGGAAACGCTGAAAGCATACCCGAGGACCAGCATCATCGTGGACGCTCACACCGACAGCCTGCACTCCGAGGAAAGGAACCTCACGTTGTCGGAATCCAGGGCGGGAGCGATCAAGTCGGCCCTGGTGGAGCGGGGAGTCGAAGCCTCCCGGATCAAGGCCCGGGGCTGGGGCGAGTCCAAGCCCGCCGCTTCGAACGCCACCGCCGAGGGTCGCCAGTCCAACCGCCGGGTGACCATCACCGTGCTTCCCCTCAAGTCTTCGTAGCGCCGGCACCGCCGCACTATCGCGGCCCCCCTCCCCTGGCGGTCCATTCATACAGGGCTATCGCCGTGGCCACCACCGCGTTGAGCGACTCGACCCCCGGGCTCATGGGGATCGAAACGCCCCCCCTGCGAAACCGGTCGGGAAGGCCGGGGCCCTCCACCCCCGGCAGGAGGCCGAAACTCGGCGGAAACCGGAAAGTCGCAATGCTTTCGCCCTCGCTGGACAGGGGAATGATGGGCAACTCGTCCGGAAGGTCGGCAATGGAAGGGCCTTCCAGCAGTTCGACCCGGAAGACCATCCCCCCCGATGCCCGGATCGCCTTGGGGTGCCACGGATTGGCGGATTCGGCCAGCAGCACCACGCGCGAAACGCCGAACGCGGCGGCCGACCGTATCACCGCTCCCACGTTTTCCGGGTCCTGGAAGGGAACGAAAAGGGTGCAGCCTTCGGGCAGCGCCTGCGAGACGTCCCAGCGGCGCGGTTCGTCGATTTTTACGAGAAGCAGGGGCGATGCCGTTCCGAACACGTCGAGGGCGTCGAAAAGAGCCGGAGCCAGGTTGTACCAGAAAAGATGAGGGGGCACGCCGGGAGGCGGCGGGACGCGGTCCCCTCGGCTGATCCAGGCGACGCACTTTCCGGGGAAGGACTCCAGGACCTCGGCAACCTGTTTCGGGCCGGAAACCAGCGTCTGGAGCTGCTTTCTGATCCCTCGCGGCGTGAGGAGCTTTTTGAGGTCCTTGAAGGTCTCGTTGATCTCGCTTTCGATAGTTTTAGCCAAATTTTTCTCCGCAAGTTCCGCCATGCGCGCCCAGGCCGGGGAGTCGGTCCTTTCGAACACCACCAGCCTGCGTTCGTGCGGCGAGTCCGGGATGCGGTACGGAAGGTCCGCGGCCAGCCGAAAGCGGCCGGGAAAACGCGAAACCGCATCCTTTATCTCTTCTTCGCAGTGCGGCCCCTTCATGAATATCGCCAGACCGCCCGGGGCCAGGGAACCCGAGATGCGTTCGAGCGTCCGGGAAACGGCCTCCACGGCCCTGGTGATCACGCCGTTCACCCGCACCTGCGAACCGGGACCGACGGCGTGGCCCACGATGCTCACCCGGTCCAGCTTCAGCTCGGAAACCACCGCTTCGAGAAAACTCACCCGCTTGCCCCGGCTTTCGGCCAGGACGAGTTCCAGGTGCGGGAAAGCGATTTTGAGCGGGATGCCGGGCATTCCGGCCCCCGTACCCAGGTCCATCAGGGGGGAAGGCAGCTCGATCATTTTTCCGGGCAAAATCGAGTCGGCGTAGAGCTTGAGCACCATGTTGCGGAAGTTATGAATGCGGGTGAGGTTCAATTCCTGGTTGTGCAGCCTCAGCAACTGGTGGTATTTCCAGAGTTCTGCGGCCTGGGCGCTGGAGAGGCGGATACCCGACGATTCGAGTATGCGGGCCAGTTGTCCGGCGTCGGGTTCCATGCGGGTTGGTTGGGAGGTCTTGCCCCTTCCGGGCATATTTGTTTCTTTCTTTATATGATGAGCACCCACGGCACGAGAATTTTACGGCAACCATGAACGCAGACTTTTTCTTCCATCCTTCCTGGCCCGTTTTCTACCGGGACAACCACCTGCTGGTCCTTTATAAACCCGCCGGCCTTCTCGTTCAAGCAGACCAAACCGGGGAGCGCGACCTGCTCGGGCTGGGAAAAGCGTGGCTGAAGGACGTGTACGGGAAACCCGGCCGCGTCTTTTTGGGAATGGTGCACCGGCTGGACAGGCCCGTTGCCGGGGTGGTGCTTTTCTGCCGCACCTCCAAGGCCGCCGGACGGATGAGCGAACAGTTCCGATCTGGCAGCACCGAAAAATACTACGTTGCCGTACTGGAAGGAGAACTGGAAGCAAAATCCGGGCGGCTCGTCCATTCCATTCTCAGGCGGGAGGGCCGGTCGAGCCTGGTCGTCCCCGAAGGGACTCCGGGGGCGCAGCAAGCAAGCCTCGGCTACACCGTGCTGGACTCCGGGCGGGGCCGCTCCCTGGTGCGCATCGCGCTGGAAACCGGCCGCCATCACCAAATACGGGTCCAGTTCGCACACATCGGGCATCCCGTGGCCGGCGACCTGCGCTACGGGGCCCCCGCTCCGCTGCCTCAAAAACAGATCGCCCTGTTCGCAAAAGAATTGGTGGCAACCCACCCGGTGCGGGGCGAAAAAATGAGTTTCCAGTCTCCCCTGCCCCGTTCCTGGCCGTGGCCGTCGACGGGTCCCCCCTCCTCTCTCTTTTGGAACTGGCGGGACATTGCCGCCGAAATCGAGGGGCTTGTCCCGCAAGCCGAAACCGGGCAATGAGCCGGACCTTTGCCCCGCTCACGACCGGACGGCTCCCTTCCGGCTGCGGCTAGTGAAAAATCCGTTTCAAACCTGCAACTATTTACCGATTTTCCATAGTGAGATGAGCAAAAACATTCAAATACCTACAATTTGGATGTATAATCGAGTTACATATTAGAAGCGTGCTCAACTCATGCTGCTACGGGGATTTTCGAATGTTCGATTTCACCGAGTCTTCCATCTGGCTGGGCAAACTGCTTCTGGCGGCGCTTCTAGGAGGCGCTGTCGGTTTCGAACGTGAAACTCATGGGCAGGCGGCCGGTCTGCGGACCAACCTGCTGGTGACCATGGGTTCATGCCTCATGATGATGCTCTCGCTGCACATTCCGGAACTGTTCCAGGGCCTGGACGCCACGTCGAACCTGCGTATCGACCCGGCGCGAATCGCCTCCTACGCGGTGGCGGGCATGGGCTTCCTGGGCGGCGGCGCAATCCTCAAGGGACGGGGTTCCGTAAGGGGGCTCACCACCGCCGCCAGCCTGTGGCTCAATACGGGCGTCGGACTGTCCGTCGGGTCCGGGTATTTCATGCCGGCCATCTTCGCCACTCTCATCAGTTTGGTGATCCTCTACAATCTGCGGTTCATGAAAATGATTTTCGGGCACGAAGTCGCCACCGTCCTGGCTATTGCCTGCCACAGCGATGAAAAACCGTTGCGGCGGATTCGATCCATCCTTTCCAAGTATCCGGACCTGGACGTCACCTTCATCAACTACTTTCTGGACATCCCCGGCCACACGGTTCATTACAAGATACGGACCACGTGTAAGAAAAACGCCCCGTTCGGCAAGATCATCACCGAACTGCGAACCGAGGTCCCGGGCATACGAGAAATCACGTGGGAAGAAGGCGACGTTCCGTAAAGCGGCACGGGCCTGCAGGCCGCTTCCCGCCCTCCTCCCGGCTTTTCGGAACAATTTGGAGTCGCCCGGCATCTGTGATAGTGTGAAGCCTTGCCGGGAACCCCGCGGGAAATTCCTTTCTTCGAACTCGGTTTCCATCTTACCTGTTCGTGCTGCAAGCTCCCCTTCCCGGCACAGGTCGAGCGCAGTTTTCCGAATCGCCGTTCCCTTTTTCACACGTCCCAGGCAGTATACTGACCAAGGAGGAGCACGCAATGATCGATTTTACGTTTACGGATGAGCAGGAAATGTTCAGAAAAGCGTCCCGGGAATTTGCGGAAAACCGCGTGGCGCCGTTTGTACCGGAAATGGAAAAAACGGGCAAGACCTCGCCCGAGCTGGTTAAGGCCCTGGCCGAAGCGGAAATGATGGCCGTCACCATCCCGGAAGAATACGGCGGGCTGGGGCTGGGATTTGTGGCAAGGCTGATCGCCCTGGAGGAGATCAGCCGGATTTCGGTCGCCACGGCGATGATGCTCCAGGTATTTGCGTTGGGAATCGACCCCATCGTGCGTTTCGGCTCCGAGGCGCAAAAGAAGCGGTACCTGCCCCCGCTGGCCACCGGAGAGCGGCTGGCGTCGGTGGCGGTGACCGAACCCACCGGGGGCTCAGACCCGGCCGGCGGGCGGACCACCTACGTAAAGGACGGCGACGGTTATGTCATCTCCGGCCGCAAGTGCTTCATCACCAACTCGCACGTGGCGGACACCATTACCGTGCTGGCCAAGGACGAGACCAACCCCAAGGCGTTTTCGGCGTTTATCATTCCCAAGGGGACCGAAGGCTTCAAGGCCACGCACGAAGAACACAAGGTGGGCATGAAGGGCTGCAACACGGGCGAACTGACCCTGGATAAATGCAGGGTGGGCGCGGAGAGCCTGTTGGGCGAGGAGGGAAAGGGCCTGAGGGTCACCATGTCCGCCATCGGCGACGTGGGGCGGGGCGGCATGGTGGGCTGCTCCCTGGGGGTGCAGACCGCATGCCTCGAAGCCTCAATCAAATTCGCAAACGAGCGTGTCCTGTACGGCAAGCCCATCAGCGCCCTTCAGGGCATCCAGAATAAAGTGGCCGAAATGAAGATCGACCTGGAGGCCGGACGGCTCCTGGCATACCGCGCGGCGGCCCTGCAGGACCGGGGGGAACGAAGCAGCAACGAATTCGCCGTCGCCAAGTACTTCACGACCGAGGCGGCCCAGAAAGCGGCCAAAATAGCGGTGGACATCCACGGCGGCTACGGGTGCATGGAAGAATTCGCCGTGAGCCGGTACCTGCGCGACGCTTTTGTCCTGGGACCGTCGGCCGGCACCAGCGACATCATGAAAGTCATCATCGCCCGGTGGGTTCTGGGCTGATCCGAACCCGCGGCGGGACCTCCCCCGGTTCCGTCCGAAAGGCACGGACCGGGGGGACCGGATAACCCGTACGGTGAAGACGCCGCATTCCCGCCCAGGCTCCCCGCGGGAATGACCATTTTGGGGACCCTGCCCCTATTCGGCGGGGTCCCGTTTTGTGGGAAGCGCCTCTCGTTTCCGCGCTCCCGGCGCCTCCCTCTCTCGATATCTTCCGCTTCCCCTGCTCCGTCAGCGCCCGACGGGCAGCAGGACCAGGGGCTCTTCCTGCAGCCCCAGAACTTCCTTCACCTTGTCGTCCTGGAAGGCCCCGACCACCACCGTACCCAGATTGAGGGAAACGGCCTGGAGACACACGTTCTGGGCCGCATGCCCGGCTTCCATGAATGCGTAGCGGAGCCCCCGGCTGCCGTACTTGCCCGTGATTCTTTCAAACACCGCACAGATGACCAGGGTGGCCGGGGCGTGCGCGATCATGAGCTGGCCGAGAGCGGCCCCGGCGAGCGAGCGCCGCGGGTCTCCCGCCAGGCATCGGACCAGGAGATGGCGGGCGGAATCGTACCGGTAGTTTCCCGCCTCCAAGCCCTCCACGTTTCCGGTCGCGAGGTAGACCTCCAGCGGGTAGAGCGCTCCCGCCGAGGGGCAGGTGCGATACCCGCCGGGGCGGTTGCGGCCCTGGGCCGCCCACAGGAGCTGCGCCGCCTCCTTCAGGACCAGGGGAGCGTCCCTGTAATCCCTTATCGAGCGGCGGGCGAGCAGCGCGCTTTCGACCGAAACGTGTCCATCGAAAGTAGGCTGCGAAAGTCGGATGGATGCGGATTCTTCGCTCATTTGCTCCCTCCCCGGACGAAGGTGCTTATAATGAAAACTCAGGACCATTCACCTTTAAGGTTTAAAAATGAGAAAGCCGCTTTGGGTACCATCGAAACAGTGGAAAAACACGGCCGAGATCACCCGCTTCATGGACTTCGTCAGCCGGAAATACGGTTTCGAAGCCGATACTTACGCGGACCTCTACCGGTGGTCTGTCGATAATATACCCGACTTCTGGGCCGCCGTATGGGATTTTGTGGGCATCCGGGCCTCCCGCGGATACGACCGGGTCGTCGATGACCTCGGCAAATTCCCCGGAGCGTCGTGGTTTCCGGGCGCGAGGCTCAATTTCGCCGAAAACCTTCTCCGGTACCGGGACGACCACCCGGCGTTCATTTTTCGGGGCGAAGACAAAAGATCCGCCGTCATGACCTACGCCCAGGTCTACGATTCCGTGGCCCGCCTGGCGCAGGCACTCAAAAACGCCGGGGTCGCGCCGGGCGACAGGGTCGCCGCCTACATGCCCAACCTGATCGAAACCGTCCTGGCAATGCTTGCCGCAACCTCCATCGGGGCCGTGTGGTCCTCGTGCGGAAGCGAACTGGGCCCCGCCGCCGCGGCCGGCCGCCTGGGCCAGATCGGCGTGAAAATCCTGTTCGCCGCCGACGGGCAGTTCTACAAGGGGAAAACCATCGACATGCTGCCGAACGTCCAGCAGGCGGCAAAAGAGATCCCGTCGCTGGAAAAAGTGGTGGTGGTCCCTTACGCGAACCCCGATCCGGATATCTCGGACATCCCGAACGCCGTGCCGTGGGACGATTTCATCGCGGATGCGCAAACCACTCCCCCGCGGCTCGAACCCGCGCAACTTCCCTTCGACCACCCGGTGTACATCATGTTTTCGTCCGGCACCACCGGCAAGCCCAAGTGCATGGTCCAGGGGGCGGGAGTGCTGATCAACCAGCTCAAAGAACTGGTGCTCCATACCGACCTTCGGCGCGAGGACAGGATTTTCTATATAAGTTCGCCCAGTTGGATGATGTGGAATTGGCTCGTGAGTTCCCTGGCGGTGGGCGCGACCATCGTGCTCTACGACGGAAACCCCAATTACCCGGACTGGAGCGCGCTGTGGAGACTGGCCCGGGACGAACGGATCAGCATTTTCGGCTGCAGCGCGAGCTACATCAACTATTTAAGAAGCGTGGGAGCGCAGCCGGGAAAGCAGTTCGACCTATCGGCCCTCCGGGCGATGTCCCAAACCGGCTCCCCCCTTTCGGTGGAAGGTTTTCAATACGTTTACAGTGAAATCAAGGAGGACATGCATTTCAACTCCATCTCGGGGGGAACGGACATAAACGGCTGCTTCGCCATCGGAAGCCCCATCCAGCCGGTCTACGCGGGGGAGCTTCAGGGGCCGGGCCTGGGGATGAAGATCGCGGCCCGCGGCGAACGGGGCGAGCACGTGGTCGACCGGCAGGGGGAACTGGTCTGCGAAGCCCCCGCCCCTTCCATGCCCCTCTATTTCTGGAACGACCCCGGCGGGGAAAAGTACAGGAACGCCTACTTCGACGTGTACCCCGGTGCCTGGCGGCACGGCGACTGGGTGCTCTTCCACGGCGACACCGGAGGGATCACCTTTCTCGGCCGTTCGGATTTTACGCTCAAACCTTCGGGAGTGAGGATCGGGCCGGCGGAAATCTACAACGTGGTGGAAAAGATCGACGGAATCGCGGACAGCATGGCGGTGGGGCAAAACGTGGGAGGCGACCAGCGGGTCATCCTGTTTGTGAAGCCGGCGCCGGGCCGCACGCTGACCGAAGACCTCAAAAACACCATCCGGTCCGCCCTTCGCCGGGAGGCGTCCCCGCGCCACGTCCCGCAGTTGATCATTGAAGCTCCCGACATCCCTTACACTTTCAACATGAAAAAGGTGGAAAGCTCCGTGACCAACATCCTGAACGGCAGGCCGATCTCCAACCGGGACGCCCTCATCAACCCGGAAGCGCTTGATTTTTATATCGAAATCGCCCGGGACCTCCACGCCGGGTAATGTGCCGCGCAAAACGGTGACTTCCTGATTATTTTCTAACGACATGCCAACCACTCGGAGGATGTAGCGGATATGAACCCCAACCGGGAATTTTTGAAACCCAACGACTGTGTTTTGCTGCTCGTGGACATGCAGAAAGTTCTGCTGGACCTCTGTGTCGATTCGCCCCGCGTCGTTCGCAACACCGCCGCCCTGATCGAAGTCGCCAAGGTATTTGCCATCCCCGTTGTGTTTTCGGTTCAGAACGCCGAAAAACTGGGAGGATTTCTGCCCGAACTCACCGGTCTGCTCGCCGAACCCAACCTGATCCACAAGATGGAATTCAACTGTTTCGAAAACGAAGCCATCGAGCGGGCCGTGCGGGAAACCGGGCGCAAGACCATTCTGCTGGCCGGCACCGAAGGGCACGTGTGCATCTTCCACACGGGCGCGGGGGCGCTCGGCCTGGGCTACACGGTCCACGTGGCATCGGACGCCGTAACGTCCAGGACGGCTCCAAACAGGCAAATCGGCCTCGACCGCCTGGAAAAGGCCGGGGCGGTGATCAGTTCCACGGAAATGATCATCTTCGAACTGCTCCACCGCGCCGGGACCCCGCAATTCCGGGCCGTCCTGCCCCTTCTCAAAACCTTTGAAAACGCGAACAAATGATCCTTCCCGCCGGCGAGTCCCGTCCGGGCCGGCGCATCTCTCCACCCCGCGGTTCGAACCGCCCGCCGGGCAGGCACCGCCGGGTACGGGGAGAAAGCGCCGCGCATCCCCGAACTAACCACTTGCGCGAATCACCCGGATTGGGTAAAGTTATTAGTTACGCCCCCGTAGCTCAGGTGGATAGAGCACAGGATTCCTAATCCTGGTGCCGAGTGTTCGAGTCACTCCGGGGGCATTGGTTTTGCGGGCTGTTGAACCTCGACCTGACGTGAGAAACTGACGGGAGGGGGGCCGCTTTCGCCGGCCCCCTTTCTTTATTCCCGTCCTCGTGCATGTTTTCACGCCCGCAAAAGCAGCCGGCTCTCCTCGCCTCCCCCCGTGGAACAGCCACAACAGTGCCCGGAATTCGCATTTTTTGTCTCACCCGACCTGGATGATTGAATAAAAATGCTCCTTATCCGATTGATGGGGTAGTATTTTTTTGTTATTTTTACAGTCGGCGAATGACTACGAGCCGACCGGGTCTTATAGATAAGTACCGTTACCGGTCAATCACGGTGGGTGAGTACGGAGACCGCAGGACAGGGGTCTTTTTTGATATTGGAGCAACGATGATAGCATGAACGAGCCGCACCATGAGGTACGTCCCGCAACACCGCTATCCTTTTGGTATCACGTAACAGAGTTGGTTGCCGCCTATTAGATTCCCGATTTCCTTATCAAAATCCGTTGATCACCGGACCTTGTCAGCCTGGTTACCCCGTCCGCCCTCCGACGTCCGAGAGCGAGCGGCGCTGATGATCCACACATTCGTACGGGATGTCGAAAAGCGAACGATCGGATTGATATGCAGGAGGCGGCATTCACAACAGTCCTGGTTTCCTCCAGGGCAGAAAGCGTTCCGGGAAAGCGATTACAGGGCAATTTCGCGGCCAACCTGGCGAATTGCCGAAAAGTTATCTCAACCGGCCGGGACCGCCCACTCCGGAGAGGAAACCGCTTCATTAACAGGGTCAAGAAACATCGAGGAAGGCTACAGCATGACACCCATCAATCTCAGTAATCAGTACGACAATGATTTCATTCGCATGGTGGAAGAACAGTCCGAGCAAAAGATGAACCGGTGCTACCAGTGCGGGAACTGCACGGCCGGCTGCCCCATGTCGTTTGCCTACGACATTCCCGTGAATCAGATCATGCGCCTGGTGCAGGCAGGGCAAAAAGATACCGTCCTGGGGTGCAAATCCATCTGGCTTTGCGCCACGTGCGGGGCCTGCACGACCCGATGCCCCAATAATGTGGACGTTGCCCGCGTGATGGACGTCCTAAGGCAGATCGCCCGGCGCGAAGGATACGCCGGCGTGAACGGGCTCAAGGAATTCCACGATGCATTCCTGGAATCGATCCAGGCCCACGGGCGGGTTTTCGAACCGGGGCTGCTGGCAAAATTCGTCGCCAAAACGGGCAAGGGCCTGGCCGACTTCAGTCTTGGCCCGCAAATCTTATCAAAGAGAAAAATCTCGCTCCTGCCCTCCAACATCCAGGGCAAAGAAGAAATCGCTAAGATCTTCAAGCGATTTGAAAAGGGAGCCGCCGCATGAGCTACGATTTTGCCTATTACCCGGGTTGTTCGGGGCATGGGACCTCCAAGGAGTACGACCGGTCCACCCGTGCCGTGTGCGCCGCTTTCGGCCTCAACCTGGTAGATATTCCCGACTGGAGCTGCTGCGGTTCCAGCCCGGCACATGCCCTGGACTATTCTTTCGCCGCGGCGCTGGCTGCCAGGAACCTGGAGCTGGTCGAAGACATGGGGCTGGGCACGGCAATCACCCCCTGCCCCAGTTGCCTGACCAACCTCAGGGCGGCCTCTTACCGTATCCAGAGCGAGACTTTCCGCGAAAAAGTCAACAAACTGCTGGACAGACCCTACCACGGCTCCGTTCAGTCGCTGTCCGTCCTCCAGGTCCTCGTGGAACAAATCGGTATCGACGCCATCGCCGCCAGGGTCCTCCAGCCCCTCAAGGGGCTCAAGGTTGCCCCGTATTACGGCTGCATCATGAATCGGCCTCCCGAGATCATGTCCTTCGACGATCCGGAAAACCCCATGGCCATGGACAACATCATGACGGCCCTGGGGGCCGAGGTGATGCCGTTTCCCCTCAAGGTGGAATGCTGCGGGGCTTCATTCGGCGTAGCGAGGCAGGACATCGTCGCGCGGCTTTCCGGCAAGCTGCTCGCCTGCGCGAGAGGTCTGGGCGCTCACGCGATGGTGGTGGCCTGCCCCATGTGCCAGATGAACCTGGACTTGCGGCAGGAACAGGTGAACAAGGCGCTGAACGAAAATTTTCAGATGCCGGTGGTTTACTATACGCAACTCATGGGCCTGGCCCTCGGGTGCCCCGAGGACGATCTGGGACTGGACAAGCTGGCCGTGGATCCCAGGCCTGTATTATCCAAAGTGTTGACGGTCGCGGGCTGAAAGCGCGGGATATCGCACTGAAAGGGAGTTTTAACGCAATATGCGAATCGGCGTTTTCGTCTGCCATTGCGGCAGCAACATAGAAGGTACGGTGGACACGGCGGCCGTGGCCGCGGCGGCTTTGTCTTTTCCCGAAGTGGTCATGGCCACCGATACCATGTACGCCTGCTCGAAACCCGGGCAGGATGCCATGGTCCAGGCCATACGGGAGAAAAACCTGAGCGGCCTGGTGGTGGCGTCCTGTTCGCCGCGGATGCATGAGAACACTTTCCGGCGCGCGGTGGAAAAAGCGGGGCTCAACCGCTACCTGTTCGAGATGGCCAATATCCGCGAGCATGTTTCGTGGATCGGGAAGGACCGCGAGGCCAATACGAACAAGGCCATCGAACTGGTGCGCATGGCCGTTGAGAAGCTGCGGCGCGACTCGGCGCTGTTTTCGAAAAAATTCGAGATAAACAAAAAGGTGATGGTCATCGGGGGCGGGGTGGCCGGCATCCAGGCGGCGCTCGACTGTGCGGAGGGCGGCCTGGACGTCGTCATGGTGGAGCGGGAATCCACCATCGGCGGCAAAATGGCCAAGCTGGACAAGACTTTCCCCACCCTGGACTGTTCGAGCTGCATCCTGGGCCCCAAGATGGTGGACATCGCCCAGCATCCCGGGATCGAGCTCCTGGCCTGCTCCGAGGTCACCCAGGTGAGCGGCTATGTGGGCAATTTCCAGGTCGAAGTGCGCCGGAAGGCCACCTACGTGGACTGGAACAAGTGTACGGGCTGCGGCGCGTGCATGCAAAAATGCCCGGGCAAGAAGGCGGTGGACCGTTTCAACGAATCGATGGGCCACACGACGGCCATCAACATCCCGTTTCCGCAGGCCATTCCCAAAAAAGCGGTGATAGACCCGGCCTACTGCCGGCAGTTCACCAGGGGCAAATGCGGGGTGTGCGCGAAGACCTGCCCCACCGGCGCCATCGACTACAACATGACCGATGAGACGATCACCCGGGACGTCGGCGCCATCATCGTCGCAACGGGTTACGACCTCTTCGACATCAGCGGATGCGGCGAGTACGGCGCCGGCCGCTATCCGGACGTCATCACCTCGCTCCAGTACGAGCGGCTGCTCTCGGCCGCCGGCCCCACCGGCGGGCACATCCTGCGCCCCTCGGACGGCACGGAGCCCAAGACCATCGTATTCATCCAGTGCGTGGGGTCCCGGGACAAATCCCTCGGACGTCCCTACTGTTCCGGTTTTTGCTGCATGTACACCGCCAAGCAGGCGATCCTGACCAAGGACCACATCCCGGATTCCAAGTCCTACGTTTTCTACATGGACATCCGTTCGCCGGGAAAGCTCTATGACGAGTTCACCCGCCGGGCGCAGGAAGAATACGAAGCCCAGTATATCCGGGGCCGCGTGTCCATGATCTACCCCAGGAACGGCAAGTACGTGGTGTGCGGGGCGGACACGCTGATGGAGCGGCAGGTCGAAGTCGAGGCGGACCTCGTGGTGCTGGCCGCGGGCGCCGGAGCAGCCTCCGGGGCGTCGGCCCTGGCGGAAAAATTGCGCATCTCCTACGACCAGTACGGTTTCTTCCTGGAAAGCCACCCCAAGCTCCGCCCCGTGGAAACGAACACGGCGGGGATTTTCCTGGCGGGGTCCTGCCAGGGCCCCAAGGACATTCCTTCATCGGTCTGCCAGGGGGGAGCGGCCGCAGGCAAGGTGCTGGCCCTGTTCTCGAAGGATTCGCTGGAAAGCGATCCGCAGATATCGGTGATCAACGCCAAACGGTGCGTGGGTTGCGGCAAATGCGCGCTCACCTGCCCCTTCGGCGCCATCAAGATGATCGACATGAGGGGCGAGCCGAAGGCGGAGGTCATCGAAACCGTCTGCCAGGGCTGCGGTATCTGCACATCCACGTGCCCGCAGGGGGCCGCGCAACTCTCACACTTTACGGATAATCAAATCCTGGCGGAGGTCAATGCATTATGCCGGTGTTAAACGGCAAAGAGCTTAGGATTGTAGGCTTTCTTTGCAACTGGTGTTCATACGGGGGGGCCGATACCGCGGGGGTGGGGCGGTTTGCTCAACCTACCGATCTGCGCATCATCCGTGTGCCGTGTTCGGGCAGGATCGATCCCCTTTTTGTGGCTAAAACCCTTCTGAACGGGGCCGACGGCGTTCTGGTTTCCGGGTGCCATCCCGGGGACTGCCACTATTCTCAGGGCAACTTCTACGCCCGCCGTCGCCTGGAAGCGCTCAAACAATTTCTGCCGGCACTGGGGATCGACCCGGCCAGGTTCGAATACACCTGGGTCTCGGCCTCCGAAGGACAGCGCTGGCAAAAGGTGGTCAAAGGCTTCACGGAGCGGATCCACGTCCTGGGGGCGGCCCCGCGCTACGAGCAGATCGAAATGTCGGCCGTGCCGCCCGCTCCCTCGAACGGAACGGGACCGTCGGCGGCGCTGCCCTCCTTTCCGGAAAGCGGAGAGTACGATCCGTACCTGCAGGAACTGAAAGAGGCCCTCAAAGCCGGTTTGCCGGATCTCGATCTTATCATCGGCTGGCAGCAGGGCTACGATCCCCTGCACCATACGCCCCTTTTCATGCACACCCCGGAAGATGTGGATAAACTCGTCTGGGGGCCGCTCAACGTCCACAATCTTGCGACCTACCTGCCCTCCCTGAAAAACAAAAAAGTGGGGATCGTGGTCAAGGGCTGCGACAGCCGCTCGGTGGTGGAGCTGCTGCAGGAAAAACTCATCGAGCGCGAAAAGCTCATGATTTTCAGCATGCCGTGCACCGGGGTGGTGGACCTGTCCAAGGTCGGCAGGCTTCTCGAAGCAAAAGGGGCCAGCCCCGCACGGGCCGAGGCCGCCGCTTTTTCCGGGGGCAACCTGACCGTGACGGTGGACGGCAAAGAATATCTTCTGCCCATGGCCGAGGCCGCCGCCGACAAGTGCCTTTCCTGCCGATATCCGAACGCGGTGATCGCCGACCGGCTCATCGGGAAATGCATCGCCCCGGTCGAACCGGCCAACGGGCAGGGTTCCGGGCTTCCGGTTCCCGACGTTTCGGAACTGATGGAGAAAATGGCTTTCTGGCGCTACCACATGGACCGGTGCATTCGCTGCTACGCCTGCCGCAATGCCTGCCCGCTGTGCGTGTGCCGCGACCACTGCATCGCCCAGAGCCGCGATCCCCACTGGGTCAGCCAGGAGGATACGGCCACCGAGAAACTGATGTTTCAGGTGATCCATGCCCTGCACCTGGCGGGGCGGTGCACCGAATGCGGCGAATGCCAGCGCGCCTGCCCCATGGGCATTCCGCTGCTGGAGCTGAAACGCCACATGAACAAGGTAATCCAGGAACTGTTCGAGTACCGGGCTGGAATCGATCCCGAGGCCGTGCCGCCGCTTTTGTCGTTCCAGGCGGAGGAAAAGAACATCGAGGAGAGGGGTTGATAATGGCACGGGAAAAATTTCTGAAACAAGATCGTCTTGCCGACTGGCTCGCTGCCCTGGGTGAGAAAAACAGGGTGCTGGTTCCGCGGGAAGAAGGAAATAGCGTGGTTTTCCGGCCGTATGCGGCCGGCGACGCCCTCGTTCTGTCCGTGGACTCCACCGCCTCCCCCAAGGCCGCCCTGTTTCCGGCCTGCCAGGAGCTGTTTCGTTTCGAACAGGCAAAGGACCCCCAAAACCCCGACCATACGACCATGAAACTGTTCCAGAGCCGCGGGGCGGAGTCTACCCTGGTGTTCGGGGCCCGGCCGTGCGGAGTGAGGGGATTCACCATCTTCGACCGTGTCTACCAGGGCGAGAAGCACCCGGATCCTTACTACAAGGCGGCGCGGGACAATACGCTTTTCGTTACGCTCACCTGCGAACACCCCGATAACACCTGCTTTTGCCACTGGGTGGGGGGAGGCCCCGACGACGGCGCCGGATCGGACGTCCTGGCGACCCCGGTCGAAGGAGGCTATGTCCTGGAACCCGTCAGCAAGCGGGGAGAGGCCCTGCTCGACAGCCCGCTTCTTGAGGAGGCCGGGGACAAGTCCAAGGAAGCGGCGGCGGCCAGAAAGCGCGGCCGGGAAAAGTTGGGCGAAGCGCCGGATATCGGCAACGCGGGCGCGAGCCTCCTCGCCGTTTTCGACGACATGGGGTTCTGGGAGGACGTTTCGGCCAAGTGCCTCAGTTGCGGCGCCTGCACGTACCTGTGCCCGACCTGCTATTGCTTCACCCTGACCGACGAATCCGACGGACTGTCCGGGAAAAGACTGCGGTCCTGGGACAACTGCATGTCCTACCAGTTCTGCCTGGAGGCCAGCGGGCACAATCCGCGCCCCACCAAGGCGCACCGGCTCAGAAACCGCGTCGGACACAAATTCAGCTACTATCCCGCACTCCACGGCGGACTCATCGCGTGCTGCGGCTGCGGCCGCTGCATCAAGAACTGTCCGGTCAGCGTCGATATCCGTGAGATCGTGCTCCGGGCCATCGAACACGCCGGCCCGAATATGCAAGAGGTGTCAAATGGCTAAGTCCAAACCCGTTGTCAACCCCTACCTGCCCGAGGTGGCTACCATCCTGGAAACGATCCAGGAAACGCCCACCATAAAGACTTTCCGGGTACGGTTCGATGACGAAAGCGCCATGGCCGCATTCAGCTTCATCCCCGGCCAGGTGGGCCAGTTATCCGTTTTCGGGGTGGGAGAGTCCACTTTCGTCATCAATTCGCCTCCCACCCGCATGGAATGCCTCCAGTTCAGCGTCATGCGCGCCGGCGAAGTGACCACCCGGCTGCACGGGCTTTCCGCGGGCGACAAGATCGGCGTGCGCGCCCCCCTGGGAAACGGGTTTCCCTACGAGAGCATGAAAGGCAAAAACATCGTGTTCATAGGAGGCGGAATCGGCATGGCCCCGCTGCGCACGCTGCTCCTGTTCATGCTCGACAACCGCTCCGACTACGGCGACATCACCCTGCTCTACGGCGCCCGCACGCCGGCGGACATGGCCTTCAAGGCCGAACTGCCCGAATGGCTTTCCAATGCCGGCATGTCCACCACCCTTACCATCGATACCGCGTCGCCCGGCTGGGAACACAAGGTGGGGCTGATTCCGAACGTGCTCAAGGATCTGCACCCCAGCCCGGAAAATGCCGTGGCCGTGACCTGCGGACCGCCCATCATGATCAAATTCACCCTGATGGCGCTCCAGGAGATCGGCTTCAAAGACGACCAGATCCTCACCACGCTGGAAAGACGCATGAAGTGCGGCGTGGGCATCTGCGGGCGGTGCAACATCGGCACCAGCTACGTCTGCGTGGACGGGCCCGTGTACTACAACTCGCAGCTCAAGGCCCTGCCCGCCGAGCTTTGATAAGGACCGGATTTTCCACCCGGGAAGAGAATTTCAGCTTCCCCCGCCTCCCCTCCGGAACCGCGCTGCGGCGTGGGTGGGGGGGCGCGGGGGGCGGCCTCCACGCTATTGTATACTACGTCAAAACCAATGGAGACGTACGGTGGGCACGGCTTTTCCGTGCCCACCGCCTTTTTCCCGTTCGCACCCCAAGGCACCCCAAAGAGGTCGTTGTCCAAATCCGCTCGGACAGAATATCACTGGTTCCCAGGCTCCAGTTTGAGAACCGGCAGATAGGCTGCGATTCAAAGAGATGGAACTTACCATCGGAGTCTTCGCCCCGAAGGGGCTCAATAGATCGAGCCCAGGGTCAGCGCCAGCGCCACCCTGGGGAATCAGACCGTAGAAGGAATTAATGCCCTGAAGGGGCTGCACAATGAATGAACAAACTCTTTCAATGCCCGCTGTGTAACCCCCTTCAGGGTATTTCCAATGGTATACGCTGCTTGTTCCCGGGGTGGTGCCGGCGCAACCCCGGGCTATCCTGTGCAGCCCCTTCGGGGCAACGGACCGGAATCATTTCATCATTTCCCGGCGATCCTTCCTGTCTTCCAAGGTCTTTTCACTCCGCACCGGCGGGACGCATCCGCAAACTTGACAGAGCGCGGACATCCAATGTAATTTACTGATCGATCAATAAAACACAGGAATCGGCCATGCGGAACAAAAATTTGCGCAGCCGGGATTCTGAAGCGACTCGATGCGCCGCACTGGATGCCGCCCAGCGCCTGTTTGCCGAAAAAGGCTTCGCCGGGGTCTCCATGCGGGAGATCGCCTCCGTTTCCGGCATCTCGCAATCCCTCATCTATTATCACTTCGGGAACAAGGAAGGCCTGTACAGCGCGGTCAAGGAACGGTTGATGCAAGAAGGGCTGCGCTCGGTCCTGCCCCTCCCCCCCGACGGCTCGCCGGACGCTCCCGCACATCCTGCCGTATGCATTCGCACCGCGTACAATCTAATCTCGGGCAACGAAGACCTGACGCGGCTGATTGCCTGGTCGCACCTGGAAAGGGAAGAAACTCCGTGGCCCGGAGAAGAAGAGTTCACCCGCAAAATGGCCGGGCATATTCAGTGTCACCTGGCCGGTATCCAGTCCGGCAAGAATTTCGATCCCCTGGTCTCCACTATAATGATCGAAGCGCTGATCCTTTTTTGGAGCCAATACAGCCGCTACTACGCCGCCCTTTTCAAGGAGCCTCTGGCAACCATCACCGACCGTTACCTGGACCAGATTGCCGATTTGTTTTTTTCAGGCATCCACGCTCAAAAGACTGAGGAGTAAGAGAATATGTCGTCCCGAGGCTTGCCCCATGGCCCCGCTCCCAACAATGATGAGACTTCCGAGGCGACTTCGATTGCCGGGCCGCTTTTTCCGGGCGGGGCCGGCGCCGTTCCGTCCTCTCTGGACGAATGTATCCGGCGGGGTACCGCATGGCTGCTGGAAAAACAGGAGCCGGGCGGGTTTTGGGCCGGAAGGCTCCAGTCCAACTCCTGCATGGAGGCGGAGTGGCTCCTGGCGATGCACTTCCTGGGGGTAGGCGGTTCCCCGAGACACGAAAAAGTCGTACGGAGCATTCTCAACGAACAGAGGGAAGACGGCTCCTGGGACGTTTACCACGGGGCCCCGTGCGGGGACATCAATACGACCGTGGAGTGTTATGCAGCGCTGCGGGCCTGCGGGCTGGAAAAGGAGAGCGCCGCCCTGCGCCGGGCCGGGACGTGGATTCTGGACAACGGGGAGCTCGCCGGGATTCGGAACTTCACCAAGTACTGGCTGGCGCTCATAGGCGAGTGGCCCTGGGAGCAGACCCCCGCGCTTCCGCCGGAACAGATTTTCCTGCCGACGTGGCTCCCGCTGAGCATTTACCGGTTCGCCTCCTGGGCGCGGGGCACGATCGTGCCGCTTTCCATCCTCTCGGCGCGGCGGCCGGTGCGTCCGCTGCCGGAAGGCCGCAGGCTCGACGAACTGTTCCCCGGCGGGCGTTCGAACTTCGATTTCAAGCTGCCTCTCATGCAGGGGCGGGCATCGTGGGAGAGGTGTTTTTACCTCATCGACCGCGTTCTTCACCGCTACCGGGACCTGGGCGTCACTCCCGCGCGCGAAACGGCCATCAGAGCCTGCATCGAGTGGATCATCCGGCGCCAGGAACCGGACGGCACGTGGTGCGGCATCCAGCCCCCCTGGATCTATTCCCTGCTGGCGCTCCATACCGAAGGCTTCGGACTGGACCATCCCGTCATAAAAAGCAGCCTCGCCGCATTCGACAGCCACTGGTTCTGCGAGCACGACGGCGGCTGCTATCTCCAGGCAAGCGAATCCCCGATCTGGGACACCATTCTTTCCCTGCGGGCCCTTCTGGATTGCGGGCTGGACGTCCGGGACCGTCCTTCACTGCAGCAGGCCTTGGAATGGCTCCTGGGAAAGCAGATCCACACCAGGGGGGACTGGGCGGTGAGGGCCCCCGGCACGAATGGGGGCGGCTGGGCGTTCCAGCACTATAACGGATACTATCCCGACGTTGACGATACCGCGGTCATCGTGGCCGTTCTGGCCGGGCTGCGCGCCTCGGCGCCGGACCCCGGAGAAATCGACCGCGCCATCGAATGCGCCGTTGAGTGGATCCTGTCCATGCAATGCTCCAACGGCGGCTGGGCGGCATTCGACAGGGATAACAACGAAAAATTGGTGACCAAGATACCTTTTTGCGATTTCGGCGAACTGCTCGATCCGCCCAGCGTGGACGTCACCGCCCATGTCGTCGAAGCCCTGGCCGTGCTGAGCTATGATGCGGCCCACCCCGCGATGGCAAAAGCCCTGGCCTATATCCACGGGGAACAGGAATCGGACGGCAGTTGGTTCGGGCGGTGGGGAGTGAACCACATCTACGGCACGGCCGCCGTCCTCCCCGCCCTTCAGGCCACCGGAGAGGACATGAAAAAACCCTATGTCCGCCGCGCCGCCGAGTGGCTCGCCGGCCGCCAGAACGGCGACGGAGGCTGGGGCGAATCGCCGGCTTCCTACGTGGACAAATCCCTTCGCGGAGTCGGACCGAGCACGGCCTCCCAGACCGCGTGGGCCGTCATGGCGCTGCTGGCCCTCGGCACGCACGAATTCGACCTCAACATAAGCAAAGGGGTGGACTACCTGGTGGCGACCCAAAAGAACGGCACCTGGGAGGAACCTTTCTACACGGGCACGGGATTTCCGGGATACGGCACCGGCCAGCGGCTGGAAAACGGGGACCGCGGAGGCGCTCAAGGCCTCGAAATGCAGCGCGCCTTCATGCTCAACTACACGCTCTACCGGCACTACTTCCCGCTCATGGCCCTGGGCCGGGCCGAAAGGCATCTCCAGGCCGGCCGCCAACTCCCGAAGGCGGAACCCGCCCGCAAAACCGGCTCGAAGAGAAAAGGCCGGGCCTCCGCTTGAGCCGTTGCCGGGGTCCTTTGCTGGCGGGATCTTTACGGGATCTTTCTTATGATATATCGCACACAAACCGAGGGAGCGGCCCGGTTTGGGGCTGTTGTCCAAATCTTTTGGCCCCGTTGTTCGGCTGGTTCCCAAGCTCCAGGTCGGGCCCCCCACTGACCAGCAGCTCAACAGCAAGACACCGGATTCCCGCCCAAAAGCGCTGCGGGAATGACGGTTTTAGAGGTTTTCCTCAATTTGTGAGGTCCCACGTTTGGGCAACAGCCCCGATTTGCTGCCCCCTTCCGCCCTGCCCTGCCGGTCTCGGCAGGGCCTGTTCGGACTACCTGCCGCCTCCGAGCGGACAACCTACCATGCTTTTTATTGATGGATTCGGGAGGATACAGTTCCGGCGACTCCCGGACCATCCCAGGCCGGCCTACCGCATTCCGCGGAGCGTCAGCCAATCCCGCCCGGAATCACGAAGGTATGCGGGATTCTATTTTCGCCAGCCTCTCTTCGATGCTCCGGAGGGAATCGGTCTCCAGTTGCGGACGGGAACTCGTGGCGAACATCGAGTGGTTCGTCCACCAATCCATGCCCATTTCCTTTGCCCTGTCCACCGAGCAAACCACCAGCCGAATCTGGAGGGTGAGCAATTCCACATCCACGAGCTTGATCTTGATGTCGCCGGCAATGACGATGCCTTTGTCCAATACGCGTTCGAGCAGGTCAGCGAGGTTCGTGCTCTCGATGGAGTGCCGTGCAGTCCGCTGAACAGCCATGTTGCACCCTCCTCAGAGTAGTTTTCCAAGAGGTCCGAGGTCGAGATTGAGGTCTTCTTCGTCCAGGCCGAATTCCCTTCGGAGCCTGTCGATCTCCCGGGCCTGCATCATAAGGGTCAACCCGACCCTCTCGATTTCAGCGTCGGAGAGGCTGCCGGCGTCGATGCGCCGTATCGCCTGCCGTTCGAGGAGCTCGTGGAGGAGCTTGACCAGCGTCAGTACGAGCCTTCCAAGGCCGTTTTTAACGTTTTCCTGATTGAGATTCAGCCTTCCGGGAAGAGCGTCCGGGGTCTCGGTACCATCAGGGCAAAGGCTGCATGGGGAAGCGTCTCCGGCCTGCATTATCCTGGCGAAATCTTTCAAATCGGCGGAGTCCACCCTCTCTCTGTCAACCCTGTTCATCGGCAGGCTCCATTCCCGATCCGGAGGAATCGATCATTCCCCTGGCAGTCTCGACGGAGGAGAGCACGACCTGCAGCCCCAGGTAAAGGAGATCGATGTCCGCCACCGAGATCCTGACTTCTCCGATCAGCACGGCCCCCTTATTGAGGATGCGGTCAAGCACTTCACAGAGCGTAACCTGTTCCGCGTCGACCGAAGAAAACTCCCTCATTGTCTCTTCCCCTTTCCGAAAAACCCGCCCTGTTTCGTCGCGGGCACTCACTTGACGGCCTCGGCCGATGTCCCGTAAAGGGCGTTTCCAAGGCTGCGAAGCGGCCGAAGCCCGTAAAGCCTCCCCTGGCGATACACAATCACCTGCTCCTTGTCGCAAAAAGACCTTCCGAACTTTTCCCGGATCAGCATTTCACCGCGGTTCAGGACCGAGCATACGGAGCAGTCGTTCCGCGATGCGGCCATATTCAGGAACAAAAGGGGAAGATGAATTCCCATCTTCGAGCAGGCACGGACCAGGTCGGCGGTCTCCTGGAAGGCCATCTCCGTGAGGATGGCCACGGCCACCAGGGCAGAGCGGCCGGGATCGGCCAGGATCGATTTCATGTGCTTGAGTTCCTGCGATATCTTCACGAGCCGCCGGGAGATTCCGGGCAGGCGGAACACCGCCCTGTACTTCAGGAACAGTCCAAAAAAGACTTTGAGCCACTGGTCGATGAGTTCAGGGAGTTCGAGCAGCCTGATGAGGTGGCCGGTTGGAGCGGAATCGATGACGACGATGTCGTATTTCCCCTCCGCCAAAGCTCCCATGACCCCGGTGAGCGCGATGACCTCATCGGTGCCGGGCGGTGAGAGGTCGAAAATCCTATCCATCACCTCGTGGTCGAAAGCCAGTTCGAAGTCGGGCAAAGCCGATTTAAGGAATCGCTCGCAGTCCGTTCTGTATTGCATCTTCAGGGAGTCGAACTCCGCCCGGGCGTCGATTTCCACTGCGGTGAGCCGAGGAGATACCCGTACAGGGAGAGGTCCCACCTCGATTCCCAGGCAGGCCGACAGAGAATGGGCGGGATCGACGGAAACGAGGAAGACTTTCCTGGCGCCTTGGTCCTCCGCCAGGTGCAGGGCCGTTGCGCATGCGAGCGTGGTCTTGCCCGTTCCGCCCTTTCCGGCAAAAAGCAAGAGTTCCTTTGCATGCAGCGCGGTCCTTACCCCTTCCACGTGAACCGGCGCTTCATGGCAGGTACCGCAGGAGATCGGCGTCACCCTGGAAATTTTCGTCACCCCCGTCCAGAACGAGTAAAGGTTTTCCCCGCCGGGGGCCTCGGGCGCATGGAAGGGCATTCCCCAAAGGACACACCCGGAAAAAGCGTCCGAACTTGCAATTGCGTTGAGGTTTTCACTCTGCAGGGCGTAAATGTTCGAACACAGCGGGCAGGAGCCCGGAGACCGGAGCTTGTTGACCACGATATCGGCAACCGGCGCTCCCAAGCCGTGGAGACGCTCCACCAATGCCGTCGTCTCGCTGATGCTCAATTCCTCGGCGAGCATGACCGGCACGAAACACGAACGAACCGGGTCCCGGAGCAGGGTGTGTACCCGGTTGACCCTCTCGGACAGTTCCATGAGGAACCGGTCAAGCTCGTCCGGGCGGTAGGAACCGCTGAATGCCCTTTTCATGTAACGGTGTTTGGCCAGGAGCGCATCCAATGCCTTAAGCCACCCGCGGAGCAAATCGGGCATTTCCAGGAGCCGTATCGTGTGCCCGGTCGGCGCGGTATCCACGATGATGCGGTCATGGCCGGAATCGTCCACCCACCGGGAGATTTCGAGTAGCGCCGTGAGTTCATCCATGCCCGGAAGGGAAAGGTCCAGGAAGCCGTTGATGTCTTCTTCGTCCAGGAACGTGCCGCGCAACGCAATCTCCCGGAGTTTGCGGCTGTGCTCGGCCTGGAATGCCGCCAGGCATTTTCGTGCATCCAGCTCCATGATCTCCAGGTTGGCGGGAAGATGGGCGTCGGCGAGGCTGTCGGTCAACGAGTGAGCGGGATCGGTGGAAAGGAGCAGGAAGGATTTCCCCGGAGAACCCACCGCCGAATGAAGGGCCGTCGCCGCGGCACAGGTGGTCTTCCCGACTCCGCCCTTCCCCCCGAAAAGCAACAGGCGCAGACCGGAATCCTGCAGAAAGGAGGGCTCGGTCACTCCCGTTCCCCCTCATCGCGGGCACGGACCGGCCGTCCTTCTATTTCGTCCAGGCGATCGAGAAGGTCTTTTTCCAGGATATCGAATTGATCGCTCGTGATTTTCTCCGTCTCCAGCATCATGTAAAGCTCACTGAGCCGCGCGATGATATTTTCGGTTTCGGATGCCAATTCCTGGCGGGCGGCGTTGTGCAGTTCGCGGAAAATCCAAAGGATGCTTGAGACCGGAAAAAGCAGGACGTCATCGACGATAAACATTCCGTGTTCCCCCTCGGTTCGGCAGGCCTTTCCGGGACGCCGTCGCGAGCGGCGGCGGACGGAAGTCTCGTTTTCCCCCGGCACGGGGGCTGAGCCGGATATCGACAAAGTTGTGGGGCGCCCAGGGGCCGTTGTAGTCGAACGCAAAGCTGTTATCGAAAAGCTTTGCCGCGTCGAACACGCGCTGCTCGAACTCCGGCAGTTTCCCTCGCTCTACCAGGCAGGCCACGTTCATCACTTCGCGCTCGTTTCTCGGGCTGTTCCGTTTGGTTTCGGCGCAACACGCCGCGAGCACAGTCTCGACGTTATCGGCGTGGACCTCCCGGTCTGCAGTGAGGATTCGCTCAAAAACACGCCCGATTTCGATCTTGTCCGCCCTGGTCGGTTCGCTCCGGCTGCCGAAAAAGCGGTCGCGCACGGCACGCAGCTCGGAATGGGTAAGAACGAAGTACTCGAAAATGTCCGGCACGTCCCACGTTACACGGAGCCCCATTTCCACCTTGTCCGCAACGCGCTGCAGTTGCTCGCAAAAGGCGGTCCGGTTGCGCGAGAGGATTTTTTGAACCGCCGCGGGGCCGTCCGCAACGATGCCGAAGCTCATGGGCAAGGGCGTGGATTCAGCCATGAGTTTGCCGAGGACTTCCTGGTGGGCCGCCAGGTTGCGGCGTTCGGGGCGGATTTCCATCTCCGATACGTCGCTGACCACGGCCGCGATCACGCCGTCGGAGATCGTATAGACACTGCCGCCGCCGATGCCGAACGGGCCGTAGGTCCGCTCACCGGCACTTATGACGGCATAAAGATATCTTCCCATGCTTCCTGTCTTTCTTCCCGCCATGTCTACAGCATCCTTTCAGCAGGCCCGGGCGCTACGGCTGGTCGGAGGTCCCCTTGTCGGCAGGAGGGGCCTCAAGCCTTTGATACAAGTGAAGGGATTTCAGTTTGCCCTGCTCCATCCTGATCTCCAGGAGCCTGCCGCATACGTAGCACTTTGCCTGCCCTTCGTAATCGGCATACACCTCTTCATCGAGTTCCAGCTTGTGGCCACACGAAAGACAGTTGATCTTCATCTCCGGTTCTCCTTGCTCCTATGCTTGCCTTCCGCCCTGTTGCCGCCGCCGAGGTGCCGGGACCACAGGCGCGCGAGCCACGCCCGCCGCATCTGCCTTACTGAAAGGGCTGCATTCTCGAAAAAGATGCGTCCCTTATCGATTTGCACCAGCGGCAGCCCCGTGGACGGGAAACAGGCATGCAAGCCCTTGATGTTTCGGCCGGTACGGATGTGAGCGGAACTTTTGAGAGTGAGCATGGTCCTTCCCCCGGTGCAAAAAGTATAAAAGACGCGGGAGGCGAGTGATATTTCCCCGGCCCGCGAACATCGGCGCGGATCGGATTGTCTATTGAAATTCCTCAATATTTGAGCCTGAAGCCCGCCGTCTCGTTTTGGGCCGGCCGGGTTCCGGACTCTCCGGCCTGCGGGACGAAGGGGTTCACGCTCCTATCTTCCCTAACAACTTCCAGAATGGCCGCCATTTCGATTTCAATGTCCAGGAGGCGAGCGTCTATGTTCTTTACCCGGCTCATTGCGCTTTCCCTTTCTTTCGTGCGCCGGAACTTTTCCATTTCGAGGGAACACAGCCTCATGAACGCTTTGTATGGGAGGATCGCCTCTTGTGGCCTCCCCGAGTGGGAGCGAATGTCTTGCAGGCCTTTTACGGGCCTTACAGGAATGGGCATGTTCTTCCTCCTTCTATTGCTTTTGCGCCGCCGCCTGTGGATGCCTCGCGCCCCCTCCGGGACGCTGCCCGCAAACCTTCTCGATGATTTCATCGACCTTTTGCAGCATGATGGACTGACCGTCGCGCGTAACCTTGGCGGTATCCGTGGTGAGAACGTCGCGGCAAACCCACCGGAACACGGGATTGTCCGCCTGCGCCCTGTCGCCGCGGAGTGCAAGGACCCTGGCGACCACGATACAGGCCCGGATGGTGGGACGGTGGTTGTTTACGCCCAGGGAGCGCAACTCTCTCACGATGTCCACGATGGTTGCGGCATCCGTTCGCGGGATGTTCGATTTGGCCGTCACAATCTGGATTTCGGTCTCGCGATCGTAATGCTCCAGGTTGATGGTGATGAGCCTGTCCAAGAGGGCGTCCTGTGTCTTGTGCACCCCGGCGTACTCTTCCGGGTTGGAGGTAAAGATCGCCGTGAAGTCGGGATGAACCTCGAGATATCCCTCCCCTGATCTTCGCAGTTTCGGCAAGTTCAGGATGCGTTCCGAGAGCACGCTGAGAAAAGCGTTGTTTGCCTCGGGCCTCGAACGGTTGAACTCGTCGTAGATCAGCGTATCGCCGTTCTGGCAGGCCATGGTGAGCCGGTTGTCCACCCAGAAGCTCTTCATCTCCTCTTCCGTTTTCAAAACAGAGTGGATGAAATTGTCTATCAATTTCGACTTGCGGTAGCCGGCATCGCGCCCCACAAGATCGGAGCTTCCAAACTCATCGTCGCCGTGAATGAGGGTGACCGGCCGGCCGAGCTGGGCTGCGACGTGGAATGCCAGCGTGGTCTTCCCCGTTCCCGCGGGGCCCGAAAAATGGACCGGGTAGCCCGCCGCGATGTAGGCCAGCGCACGCTCCGTCACGTGTTGCACGTACGGGGTGGAGACGAAGCCTTCGCCGGCCTCCGGCAGGATGATGTCTCCTTCGGGCTGAACTCTTATCGTTTCGGCGGACAGGACTCTGAGGTTTTCTTTTTGCATCTTCCCATTGCTCCATTCGCGCGATTCGGGTTGCGTTTCCATTACAAAGGCACCCATCCACGGCCCCGGCAGCGCAGGCATGCCATGGCGGAAGCCGAGCGGTCGTCGCCGCTCCCCCCACATTCCGGGCATCTCCGGACAGGACCGGCGGGCGCGGGCACAAACCCCTTGCCCCCGCAAACGGTGCAGGTGAGGGTCTTGACGGCCCCGGTGCCCCTGCAGTGGGCACACCGCACGGAACCTTCCCGTACGGAGACGACCTTCCTTCCCCCGCAAACGCAGCAGGTGGATCGCCAGGACATGATGCCGAAGGGGTCCCTCCCGCTGCCGCCGCAGAAGGAGCACGAAACTCGAACGGTTCCTGTGCGCTCGTCCGCCATTCCATCCCCCCGTGGCCGTTGCCCGCTCGGATCGCCTTCGTGCCTGCTCAGTGAGAAAGCTTACCCTTTTTGGAGGGCTTCTTTTCCTCCCTGGCCTGGCTTTGTTCGGACGGAACAATCGCCTGGACGGGTTCCTGCACGGCCTGAGGTTCTACCTTTTGTTCAGCTTGGGGCTCCCCCTTCTGTTCAACTTGAGGCTCGACCTTTTGCTCAACTTGAGGTTCCACCTTCTGCTCGGCCTTACGCTCCGCATCAAACCCTGCCTGCCACTCCGATTCCCGGCGATTTTGCTCCGTATCGGCCATCTCCCGTGGTTCGGCTTTTTGCAGGGGCAAAGAGCTGGGAGGCGTCGTACCCAACCACGCCCGGCGGGCGCCCGCAACTTCCGAGGCGAATTCCTGCCGCATGTCGGTCACCACTTTTTTCATTCCGGTTACAAAGGCCGCGCGGTCCGTCCTGGCTTTTTCGATCATGCTCCCGTAAGCCAGGCGCTGGTCCGCAAGTTCCCCGTGACAGCGGGTCTTCATTGCCGAAACGGCACCTTTTATGCCGGAGATGAAGTTCAGGCGGCTTCTTCGGGAGCTTTTCGCCATTTGGGCGTTAGTATTCCTGACGTCTTTACGCATCCCGGCGACATTGGCTTTCAGATCGGAAAGAAACGCCAGCCGGTTTGCCCGGTCGCTTTTCGCCCCCTTTTGAAGCGAACGGCGAAAACCCGCCTGCATGCCCGATACCTCGGCCTTGAGGCCGGATACAAAAGCCGCTCTCTCCCGTTTGGTTTCCATGGACATTCTTGCGTGCGCGTCACGGATGGATGCAAGCTCCCCCCGAGACTCGGCCTTCAGCAGGGACACCGCGGTACCGATGCCGGCCAGAAACGCCAGCCGGTCGTTCCTGGTTGGCTTCGCCATCCGGGTATGAGCATTGTGAAACTCCTTCGCCATCGCCGCTACCGCCTCTCTGCGCTCCTTGGCGGAGCGGACGATATCATTCGAAAGTTCCCGGCGCGCTCCCCGCAAGCCGTTGATTTCACTGCGCAGGCGGGCCATGTCGTCTGTCAACATCCCCATCGTCTTCCTCCTTAGGGTTTGCCATCCGAGACCTCGGCTTCGGGTTCCCCGACGGGCAAGGGCTGCCGGGGCAGCCCTTGCTCGTCGGCCGGGAACCCTTTGCAGGTCATACTTAGGCTGGTGCAGCGGCGCTGGCCGTCAGACCAATGGCTTCAGCGTACTTCAAGTAGGTTTCGACCGAGGCGATCACGACGCGGGCCTCAATGGACAGGAGTTCGATCCCGACCAAAGAAACCTTCGCCCAGGCATCGATCACGATGCCCTTGTCCAAAATGCGATCCACCACTTCCGCCAGACTCGATGAATCTGTGGATTTCTGAACTTTTGCCATGAATAAGACCTCCTTTGAAATTTTCAGATTCCATCAGCGCACTGATACCCTACAGCCTGTGGGCATGCCCACTGATTCGCCTTTAGCCAGAGACATGCCAAGTTCAAAGGAAAGGTCAAGCCCTTGTAAGATACTTAAATTACAGGAAAACATATCGGAGCCCCCCCATGAAGCCCCCCCCTTCGGTAAGGGCTGCCATGGACAAGGTTCCATATACTAGGGAAAAAAAACCCCTTTGCCCCTGCCGGGCGGACCCTCAGGCGCCATTGAGGGTTTCCATGATCCCCAGCACCTCGTCATTTTGAAAAGGTTTACTCATAAAGCCGCTGATCAGGCCGGATTCGAGGGCTTTCTGCACGCTCGCATCGTCTTTGTAAAAGTACCCCGAAATCATTACGATGCACGTTCCGGGGTGCAACAGGCGAATCTGTTTTGCCAGATCGAGCCCTTCCATATCCGGCAGCTTGGCATCCAGGAAGACGAGGGGGAAACCGCTCGACACCATCAAATCAAGGGCCTCCCGGGCCGTGAGGGCAACCAGTGCATCGAAGCCCTTTTTCGTCAGTACATGATGCAGCACCCAGCACATGTCCGGCTCATCATCCACTATGAGAGACGTCGTCTTTCCGGGACTCATCATCCATTACCTTTTCAAAACGCCGGGAGCGTAACGGTAAAGGTGCTCCCCCTGCCTTCCGTACTCTCTACCTCGATGGAGCCGAAATGGTGCCTCACGATCGAATAACAAATCGAGAGCCCCAGCCCGCTTCCCTTGCCTACCGGCGAAGTCGTGTAGAAGGGATCGAATATCTTGTCGATGTCCGCTTTGTGGATGCCGGTTCCCGTGTCCGCAATGCGCACCACCGCTTCGTTTCCCTTTTTTTCCACGGAGATGTTCAGGCGTCCCCCGTCCGGCATGGAGTTGATCGCGTTCAAAAAGAGGTTCATGAACACCTGCTGCAGGAGGCTCTCGACGCCCGGGATCATCACGGGTTCCCGCAAAGCGCTGCAGCCCACCTCGATTTTCTGTATCTTGGCCTGGGTGGCGACCAGCGTGCGGGTTTCTTCCACCAAAGAGCACAAGTCTATCAAGGCGACGTTGGTCCTCGCCGACGGGTGTGCGAACCTCAGGAGGTTTTCGATGATGACCGAGGCCCTCTGGATCCCGGCGTGGATCTTATGCGCGCACTCTTTCCGAAACTCGGGAGTAATGTTTTCTTCCATGAGGAACTGGGCGCCCGAAGAGCAGATGGCGAGAGGATTTCGGATTTCGTGCGCTATGCCTCCGGCCATCACCCCCAGTGCCGCCAGCTTCTGCGACTGCAACAGTTGCATCTCCAGTTTGCGGCGCTCGGTGAGGTCCCTTCCCACCATGACAAGTCCCACCGACTGCGACGGCCCTTCCTTCAAAGGGGAAAGGACCCAATAGACGGGGATGAGGTCTCCCGTCTTTGTCAGCAGGTCCCATTCGGCCATGACGGAATTCTGCCGCGTGTTCATTTCGGCCAGGACCGACCTGACTTCCTGGTGACGGTCTTCGGTGCAGTATTCGACGAAATACTTCCCTTTGGTCTCATCGAAGGCATAGCCCGAGATACACTCGGCGGCCCTGTTCCATGAGAGTATCCTGCCCTCGGTGTCCGTGGAGATGATGATGTCGTTGGCGCACTCGACCACGCTCGCAAGGTGCCGCTCCAGGCGGCGAACGTCCTCGCTCAGGCGGATCTGTTCCGTTACGTCCTCCATCAGGAGCATGGCGCTCTCTACGGCCCCCTCCCACGAGAAAGGAAGGATGATGTAATAGTAGACTCGCATCGGCAGGGCGGGCGCCCTATAGGTCAAACGTTCCCCCGATGTCGGGCGGTTTTCCCTGAAGACCTGCCGAATGCGCCGCCCTATGTCCATGCGTTCGAGAATGGTGGCCGGAAATACCCGCTCCAGGGGATGACCGACCGTATCGGACTTCGAGCGCTTGCTTTTCTCTAAAAAATTCCTGTTCGCGCTGACGATGCGCATCTCCCGGTCGATCAGCAGGACGGAACTCGGAATCGCGTCGAGAAGCATCGTGTAGAGCTTTTCGTGCCTTTCAAGGGAATCCCGGCTTGAGATTTCCCAACGATCAGTGTTCATCTTTTCTCCACCACGAGGAAGAACCGCACGCCGGCCCCCTCTTTGCCACGCGCTGCGCGATGGCGGCCGGGTCCTGCGGTTCCTCCGGGAGAACGAAGTTGTAGGGAGCCCACGGTCCGCTCAGGAGAAGCCCCGCGGAATCCCGGGCATCGAGGACATGAAATCTCCTGCGGAATTCCCCCACGGATTCTGCCGGAATCAGGAAGTGGAGCGAGATCAGGGAAGGGGGGAGAGCGAAGCGCCCTCCGCGGGTATTTCCGTCTTCTATGTGCAACTTGGCGAAAAGTCCGTCAAAAGCCTTCCGGACCCTTTCGACTGCTGCCGCTTGCGCTTCGGAGATTCTTTCTTTTTGAGAGTAGTACGCTCTTCTGGCTGCAAGGTAGCTGCGGCCGGATTCGCCGGAATGCGGGTCTTGCGCGCCGGGCGGCAAAACAGGCACGTCCCGGGATATGCATTCCCCGGAGGACGGCAGGATGCGTATTCCCATCTCCACGCGGCCTTCCAGTTCTTTCAGAAGAGCCCGGTAACGGCTGCCGTGCTCCCGGAGATGCCGGACAAGCGCGCGTTCTTCATCCAGCGCGCAGCCGTAGCGGACCGGGACTACCGTCAAGTCACGGTGCAGAAAGGCGATCACCCTTTCATAGGCAAGGACTCGAGATTGATCCGGGACGAGGTCCGGAAGGCTGATGCGGGAGACCGCCGCGCTCAGGCCGTCGGCCGTTACGAACAGGACGGGCTGCGCGTTGACACCGGCAAGGGAACAGGGCTTGCCGTCCCTGCGGCCCTGCAGGATGCAATAGAGCAGGAAGCTCAAAGGAACGCCTCCCTTCTACAGGGACGGGCAAAAGCTGTAGGGGGGCCACGGCCCGGAGAACTCCAGGACCAGCCCCTGGGCTGCAAAGCGCTCATTCGCCAGGGCGATCCGCGTCCGGAAATCCCGCACGGCATCCCGCGGAACCAGAAAGGTCCAGTTCAGGATCATCTCCTTTCCCCCTCCTACGGCCTCGCGAGAAAGCACCTTGCGCTCGCGCATTTCCTCTGCAATGCGGGCCAGCTCCCCCGCCAAAATTTCACACCTTTCCCGCACCAGGCAATGCAGCTCATGAGCCCCTTTCTTGCGGATTTGCCGTTCCTGCAAATACCGGGTGCCGGGCGAGGCCGAAAGGCGCTCCGATTGCGACGAGAGCAGACCTCCGGTATACTCTTCTTCGGCCCGGGACCTGTTTAGGAGCCCCTTGACCGACCATTCTTCCTTATCCGCTACCCTGTCCAGGAAATGCCCGATTGTCCCGCAGTGCTCTTCCATTCGTCCCCAAAGGCTTTGGCGGGAGCCAAAAATGGTGCCGAGCCTTACCGGCAGTACGGGAGAGCGGCGCATAACCCGCTCGATAACCTCCTCATGCCGATAGGCGCGCAATCCCACCCACGCGAGGTCCATCATTTTCTCTTCGGAGGAATACCCGCCACATTCCTCCCGCGGCAGCGAACTCGCCACGGCGGCGATATCCCCCCGGGTCAGCACGAAAAGAGAGCTTTTGCCGTCCACTCCATTCCCCTCAACGGCTGAAATCAGGGCCGAACGGGCGAAACAAAACAAGTAGATCGCTTCCGGATCCGGGTCCATCCGTATCACGCCTCCATCCCGATTCCCGAGCAGCGCTCCATGCCCCGGCCGGGCCGCGGGGCGCTGCTCGGGCGGTGTCCTTCCGGACCTTCTATGGCTTGTTGACTTCCTGCAGTGCGGCTTCGATATCTTCTGCCTCGATGAGCACGTGGACTTCGGCAGCGGGATTTTCCCGGAGGGCCTGGATGACGCGTCTGATGGCCCTGAGGCCGGCCAGGCTGCAAACCGACTCGATTTCTGCGCCGCTGAACCCCTCGGTCTTCAATGAGAGTTCCCGCGCGCTGATGCCGCCCGCAAGGGGTTTTTTGCGAAAATGTACGCTGAAAATCTTCTCCCGGTCTTCCCGGTTCGGAAGCGGGATTTCAATGATTTCGTCGAACCGGCCCGGCCTTGTGATCGCCGGATCGAGCATATCCGACCGATTCGTCGCACCGAGCACCAGGACTCCTTTCAACTCCTCGATGCCGTCGAGTTCGGTGAGGAACTGGCTGAGCACGCGTTCGGCCACATGGGAGTCTGAAGCGCCGCCGGCGCGCAAAGGAACCAGGGCATCGATTTCATCGAAAAAGAGGATGCAGGGCGATGCCTGCCTGGCCTTCCGGAACACCTCCCGCACTCCCCTTTCCGACTCCCCCACGTATTGTGACAGAAGAGCGGGGCCTTTGACCGCGATGAAGTTCACGTTGCTTTCGTTGGCTATCGCCTTGGCCAACAGGGTCTTGCCGCACCCCGGCGGGCCGAAAAGCAGAATGCCCTTGGGCGGTTTGATTCCGCCCTGCTCGAAGACCGCGGGGAACTGCAGGGGCCACTCGACGGCTTCGATCAGGCGGTCTTTGACCTCCGAGAGCCCGCCCACGTCCTCCCAGCTCAGGTCGGGCACTTCGACGAACACCTCGCGGATGGCCGACGCCTCGACGTCTCGAAGCGCGGAGACAAAATCCCCCATGTGCACCTCGAGCTTTACGATCTGCTCGTAGGGGACGCTGGCCAGGGAAAAATCGATGTCCGGCATGATGCGCCGCAGGGAACTCATGGCCGCTTCCCGGCAAAGCGACTCCAGGTCGGCGCCGACAAAACCGTGGGTAATCTCGGCGAGGTGTGCCAGGTCCACGTCCGGAGTCAACGGCATGCCGCGGCTGTGGATCTCCAGGATTTCAAGCCTCCCGTTCCGGTCGGGGATCGGAATGGCGATCTCCCTGTCGAACCGCCCGGGACGGCGCAGGGCCGGATCGAGAAGATGGGGGAGGTTGGTGGCCGCGATGACGATGAGGTTCTGGCGCCGGGTGAGTCCGTCCATGAGGGCCAGGAGCTGCGCCACCACCCGCTTTTCCACGTCCCCGATCACCCGCTCCCGCTTGGGGGCGATGGCGTCGATCTCGTCGAGGAAAATGATGCTGGGACCCTTGCGGGCGGCTTCTTCGAAAATCTTTCGCAGGTGCGCTTCGCTCTCCCCGTAGAACTTGTGTATGATCTCGGGGCCGCCCACGGAAAAGAAATTCGCGTCGGTTTCATTGGCGATGGCCCGCGCGATGAGGGTCTTGCCGCATCCGGGAGGCCCGTGGAGCAGGACTCCTCTGGGCGCATCGATCCCCAACCGCTCGAACACCTCCGGATAGCGCAGCGGCAGTTCGATCATCTCCCGTATCCGGTGGAGCTGCGGCTTGAGCCCCCCGATATCCTCGTAGGACACCGTACCCGTGGCCCTTTCTTCCTGCGCTTTTCCAACCATGAGCACGGTGTTGGGAACGATCATAACGGGGCCCTTCGGGGTCGTGCTCTCCACCTTGAAATTGGCGGAACGGCTGCCGAACAGCGTGGCCCGGATGCGGTCTCCTTCAACAGCCGGCAGCCCGTCCAGCAGGCTGCCGATATACGCCAGGTCGCGATCCGCCGGCATGATGTCCGTCGGTGCGAGGATGACGCGTTCGGCGTGACGGCAGGCGATCCTGCTCACGGAAACGACCTCGTTGATTCCGGCCCCCGAGTTTTCCCTGGTCAGCCCGTCCAACTGCACCCACGACCGGCCTCTAATTTCCTTATAGGCCGGCATTGCCTTGCAGACGGTCTTCCGCTTTCCGGCGACTTCCACGATGTCGCCGATCTCCGCCCCCAGCCTCTTCAGGTCTTCCGGGTCCATGCGCGCATAGGCGCGCCCGACGTCCTTGGGGAGGGCTTCGGTGACCTTCAGCTTGAGTTCCGTTTTTCTTGAGCCGTTCATAAGCACCACCATCCGCGTTCAGTGTTTCCCGCATTTGATTTCCACGATCCCGTGCTTGCAGGAGACCGAAATCTGGTCTTTTCGAAACGTGCCCGGAAGGAGTATCTCCTTGCGGTATTTCTTGTTTCCCCTCTGGGCCGAGAGAGTCAGAACATCGTCCACGAGGTCCAGTTGAACGTCTTCGGCCTCGATTCCGGGCATCTCCGCGACGATCAGCACGTGGTCCTCCTCTTCGAAAACATCCACCAGCGGTTCCCGGATCTCACGGACCACGGACTTGCCCGTCGCTTTGTCCTTGCCGATATTGCCGAAGGGCCGGACTTCGACTTCCTCCCCGCCAAGACCCACCTTGACGGAAAACCCGAAAATTCCCTTCCCCTCCTTCTTGCCGCCCTCCCATTGAAACTCGCCGCTCTTGGAGAGCTGCTCTCCTTTTTCAGCCAGATCGCTCAGCCTTTCCACAAGGTCGCTCAAGCCCCTGAAGATCCCTTCAATGCCTCCGCCGGCTTCTTCACCCTTTTTCGTACGTTTACCTTTCGTCATCTGTGTCTCCACCCGATTGGATTCCGTAGTGTTTTACTTTCGAAAAGATCGTCTTGTAGTCCACCTTGAGTATTCGGGCAGCCCTGGCCTTGTTCCCTCCGGTATGCTTCAACACCTCCCGGATGACCTCCCGCTCCAGGGCTTCCGTTCCCTGGCGTACCAACTCCTTCAAAGGCACCTCTTTCCATGCCGCCCGGAACTTATTTTGCGCAGGTTTCGGCACGGGCGGCTCCGCATCGGCAATGTCGAGATGCCCTTCGTTGATGAGGCGGTCGGCGACGAGGACGGCACGACGGATAACGGAGCGCAGTTGCCTCACGTTTCCGGGCCAGTTGTGCGCAACCAGCTTCTGGACGGCGCCCTCCGAGAACCCCTCCACCTTCTTGTGCAGTTCCCGGTTCGTTTTATCCAGGAAGAGCTTGGCAAGGTACGGGATGTCCTCCCTGCGCTCACGCAGGGGAGGAATGTTCAGCGTGAACTCGTTCAAGCGGAAGAAGAGGTCGAGTCGGAATGCTCCCGTCTTGGCCAGTTCCAGCAAGTCCCTGTTGGAGGCCGCAAGAAGGCGGACATCCACGGCAATGGGCTCCCGGGCGCCGACGGGGCTGGCTTTCTTTTCCTGGATCGCGCGAAGCAGCTTGGCCTGGGAACCCAGGGGCATGTTTGAAATCTCGTCCAGGAACAGGGTCCCGCCTCGCGCCACCTCGAATTTACCCGGCTTTCGGGCTACCGCTCCCGTAAAAGCCCCCCTTTCGTGGCCGAACAGCTCGCTTTCCAGAAGCGTTTCCGGTATCGACCCGCAATCGACCGGGACAAAAGGCCCGGTCCGCGGACTGGCCAGGTGGATGGCGCGGGCAACGAGCTCCTTTCCCGACCCCGTCTCTCCGTGAATGACCACGCTGAAATCGGAGCGCGCCACCAGATTGACATCGGAAATGAGGCGAGCGACCACGTCGCTGTGTCCCATGGTTTGCCGCAGGTGCGAGGCGTCCTGCTCATGGGCCGAAAGATGCTTTATCGTCTGTTTCAGCCTGCGCTCCGCCAACGCCCTGCGCACGACCCGGACGACTTCGTAGTGGTTGAACGGTTTGGCCAGGTAGTCGTGGGCCCCGGCCCTCATTGCCTCCACCGCCCCGGGGACGTCGGCATACCCGGTGATCATGATGACCGGAAGCTCAGGATGTTTTTCCTTGAGACTCCGCATTACCTGCATCCCGTCCATGCCCGGCATCTTGAAATCCAGAAGGAGGACGTCGGGTTCCTTGGATGTGATCGAATCGAGCGCCGCCGCCCCATGGTTGACCGTCTCGACTTCAAAACTCTCCTCCCTCATGAGACGGGCAAGTATCGAACAGTGGGCTTCCTCATCGTCGGCTACCAGGATCCTGGCTTCAAACTCACTCATCTATTCCGTTCCTTTGCCGCCCGGAGCATCCAGTGCGGGCATCGTGACCCGAATGTCTTCGTCAAGAAGACCTTGGAGCGAGTGAAGCATACCCAGGAAAAGAATGCCCGTTTCACCACCGCGAAGAGTGGCGTTGATCCGGGCGGCGATAAAACGGTCCCGCCTTTTGAGCAGCGTTTCAGCCTCGCCTGTCCCGAGGGTCCCGGCCTTGGAAACCGGGCGGCGTCCGGGCGGCGAAAGGCTCTGACGAATATTTTCATATTCTTCCCTGAGCAATTCGCTCGACTCGGTCCCCATGAGGATCGCGCCTTTTTCAATCAACCGCACCAGCAGGCGGTGATTCCGGCTCCCTTTCCCGGCGAGTTCTTCTACGATTTCGCGCTCCCGTCCACACACCGGAAGCCCGTCCTGGTAGAGACGGACTTTATCGAACGAAAGCCCGGATCGCTCGACAACCCGCTCGATTTCACTCCACCTTTGATCGATCGCCCTCAACTTCTGCCTCCACGCCTTGGCGCCCAGCCTGCTCGCCGTTGCACGCTGCACGGCCTCGCTGAGATTTCCCATATCTTCCAGGGTGTGGATGATGGGGATATGAATGAGCCTCCTCGCGCCTGCCGCGCCATCCCTTTCCTCTCTTTTTTCCTCCATAACGGCCTGTCCGTAAAATGTTCCATTCCTCTCCGGTTCGGGAGCACAGTTCAGTCCCCAAAGGCTGCAGCATTTCTTCCGCGCAACTTCAGAAAGAACTCCTGCCGGTCCGGAAAGTATGGATCAAAATGGATATTTATATGGAAGACATTCCATATTTTTCTTTTCACATGTGCGATAAAACTTCTTGCCCCTCCGAGTAACTGCCGACATTTCGACAGCCAGTCAAGTATACATAACCGCACTGAGGACATGTCGCAACTGGTAAAAATGATTGAACCTACCGACTTCTGCGCAACATTCTCAATGAAGAGATTACAATAATAGGTTTTCACACTCGATCCACGCGTTCTACTCGACTCCGGAGACGAAATGATGAAGACTTTGGAGGGAACCGAGAGGACTATTCGATATAACCATTCGTTATTACTGCAACTTATTCCTAAATAAATCATCCCGAAATTGTTGTGATGATGGAAGCCGCCAAGGAGTAGTCAGGTGAGTTACTCTACAGATGGTCCAGGTGTTCTTGAAGATTTAACCGATTTGTCACCTTTCTGTCATATTTTTACCATGAATGTCTTTGAGTAACCCTTAATAGATCACCTGGCCTCCGCTAATATCAATCAAATGGGAACTTTGCTGCCCCAAACGGAGGACAGCGCCTCCGGATAACACGTTGTTTTGTTATTGAGAAAAATCGGACAAGGGATTGGGGGATGAAAAAGGGCCTGGTGCCATTATTTGCCTTCTTTATGTTTTGGGGCTTTCAGCGGTTGCCGACGCCTATTTCGACAAGGTCGGTACCGAGAGCCGTGACGGCAATAATGACGGCATAGGACCGGGCGCGGTTTGTCGGTAACCCTCAATGCGGGCCAGCCCTGAATCAGCGACCGACCTAAAACGGGGGAGTCAATTATGGAGACCACGCAGGAGGAATCAGGGAGTAAATCCACGCCGGGAATTCGGCTTACGGCACCCGAAGTCGGCACAAACGAGTTGCCCGCCCCCAAAACGGAGACCCGGCCTCGTCACTGACCCCGTCACCAATGGCCGGAGCCGATAATCCCAATCAGTTCTTCGTGTTTTCTTTCGACGAAACCGACCTTCCGGGCTTCGTCCCCCAGCAGTTCAAGTCTTGCTGCCAGTGGGGAGGCTGGGGCCCCCACTGAACCGAGTGATCCGTTTTCAAAAGCTTTGCCCATATAGTTTTTCTTAGGAGGGGCCGAAGGATCGACCCCTCTTATTTTTCAAGGTCGGCTGAGCATGCCGAGCCCGTTGAATTCGGTTGCCTGAGCCTTCGGGCGCCCCGCTCTTCGCCGGAGAGCCGTCCGATCATCCGCATGGCTGTCTCGCGTTCGCAGGTCCCTGCCACTTGAAGAAATACTGCATGTGCTCACGAAAAGGAGGCTATCAGGGGCGTTGACTAACCATCTTTCAGGCAGGAGTCTTGCCGAAATTTCCACTCGGAGTGCTCATTTCCCCTACTGTAGATACCCTCCGGCCGAGCCCAATGTTGTTGGCTTTAGGCTCCTCCCCCTTTGATGGGGGAGGCCGGGTGGGGGTGAAAAACTGAGCGATATCAACTTCCTGCCCCTCACACCAATGGAGGGGAGTTCATGGAGCGTCGTCCCTAAAGTCAACAGCATTGCCGGCCGAGCCGGGGTATCTGACCTGTCCGCGGTTCGCGGTATCATGAGCGAAGTTCGGAGGGTTCTTCAACCACCCCACGATGAGTTTGGCTTTATCTCAAAAAGGTCTGGAGTTCCGTCACTTCGTGCCGGGCATGGGCACAATGTCAACCTCGGGTCGGACGACAGGCGCATTAGTGTGATGACCATCGCCAAACCGATCTTCTGCTTGCGACACCTGTTTTCCGAGCATTTCCTGCCCTGGGCTGGGCGGTAATCGACTCAATAATGTCCTTGCGCTTTCAATGTGCTGGGTCGCCAGATCCTTGCGGCCGACGGTGTACTCCGAGCCAGCCCAACTCAACTCTGTCCATATGTTTGTCGAGGTTTTTGTATAAAGGTCGTACCCAGGATATTTTGAGAAGACGTTTAAGGCTTTCTGATATTCAACACGGCCAGACTCAGGTTGGCCCTGAATAAAGCGCAGAGTGGCCGTCGAACGCAACGCCGATATTTCGGTGTTGAAATCTTTGGCAGTCTGGTTCGAGTACTCGAAGAATTCGCCTGCAGCCGCCGTATCATACGCATTCTGGAGAGCCAGGCCAATCGCATAATATTCAATGGCCGACACCGAATCACTCGGCAACTTCTTGGCTAATTCCGCTGCCTGCCTAGCCAACAGCGTATTTTCCTGATTGATGTATCCGCTCACGAGGCCCATTACGGCCGGGTCGTCTGCGTACCTTCTCTGGATATCCACATTCTCCTTGGGCAGCGACGCCAACCTTTGGAGGAGACCCCTAAGTTCTTGTCGCAGAGACTGAACGTCCTGGACTGCGGTTCGCCGGTAGGAAACATACGTGGTACCAAAAGAGAACAATAGCGCCACCGCAGCCAGTATCGTCGATACGTTCCTGTACCAAGGCTTGCTCTGTCCGGCGATGGAGACCTGCATAGCATCGATCTCCCCTTTCATCTGATTCACTTTTTGCTCCAGTTCCTCTATCGTATCCATATCCGCTCCTCTGAATTGAAAAACTCATTGACAAAGGTCAGTAGAAACCAACACCGGTTAGACCCAATGAAAGAACCACGCTCGCAGAGTCAGGCGCCCTTCAGTTCGGCGGATGGACTAATGTCTAGCGCAACAACCTAAATTGGAATTCTGGAGAGTATCTTTTTGCAGTTTGAAGATCTCCTGGAGATGTCCATTGCACCAGCTTTCCCTCAATCTTACTATTATTTCATCATCGCTAACCACGGCATGGATATTCGATCGGCATTGGTAGAGCAGTGCAGTTTAAAACAGTATAGAGTAGATCTCCGGCAAGTCAAGTTAAATACAGATTGCGAAATGAACCCGATTGCCGCATCTTCGAGCAGGCAGTGTCCAACGTGATTAGATTCTGAGTTAAAAATGAAGGGGTCAAAAAGATTTGATAATCTAAAAGCCCCGCCCTCTCAAATGCTTCCGGTAACGCAGGCGATACTAAAATTGACGTGTTGCTTAAGGGCTGGAGATATGATCAGTATGGACCGGTACGAATATGTCCGGGGGGGGGCGAGGGCCAATACTGTTGACTTAGGGCTTGTTCGTAAATAAAACCTTTGGGCTCGCATCCGGCTTTTGGCCTGCTTTTGCCGCTCCTCAACCGCAAAATCCTCGACGTAGCCCCAGGCTACGCCTGCGGTTTTGCTCAATCGTCGCGACCAAATCAGTCTCAAAATCCGGCGCGATCCCGAAAAGGCTTATTTACGGACAAGCCCTTAGCCCGCATTATTCATGAGGTTTTGGGCCGGTGAGCCGAAATCCAAGTATAGACGGTAT
>LUZZ01000211.1 GCA_001603845.1 Syntrophobacterales bacterium Delta_01
GGCCCCTGGTGCTCGTCCCCCGCGAAACGCCTCTCAACCGCATCCACCTGCAGAACATGCTCCGGGCGGCCGAAGCCGGCGCCGTCATCCTGCCGGCAATGCCCGGCTTTTACCATAAACCCCGGACGGTCGACGAGATCACCGGCTTCATGGCAGCCCGCATCCTGGACCAGCTCGGCATCCCGCACGGCCTGATGCAGCCGTGGGAAGGCCCCGGCGGCACGGTGCGGACGGTTTAAAAGGACAATCGAGGACCAAACGTATGCCCGTACATAATCACAACTTCGTGGAAGAATACGATGAGCTGGTGGCCTTCGGGTTTTCCAGGGAAATCGATGAAAAATCGCTGATGTACTACCTGCAGAAGTTCTCGGACGACGAGTTGGTGAAAGTCCTGGTCCCCAGGCTCTCCGACGATGAAATCAGCCGCCTTTTCGCCGCCATGTCGGAAGTGCTGCGCAAGCACCTGAGCGATACCGAATACCACCGGCTGTTCCTCAAAGAAGAGCACCACCACCATCACGACGAAAGCAGCGGCGAGTAGCCTCCCGTCCAGTCGCGGATGCCGTCCGTGAGTTTCCGGTTCTGTTCGGGCAGGCGCACGGCGACCCGGAAATACCAGTCGTCCAGGCCCTCGAAGGAGCCGCAGGTCCGGATCAGGATCCGCCGCGAATCGAACAGCGCCCGGCGGAGGGCAGGCGCCGGCGGCAGGCGCCGGTCGAGCCCCACCAGCAAAAAGTTGGCGCACCCCGCGAAGACCCGCAGGCCGGGCATCGCGGAAAGCTCCTCGGCCATTTTGCGGCGTTCGGCATCGATCAGCTCCAGGGTTTTTCGCCCGTAGTCTTCCTGGCGGAGGCAATACTCGCCGGCGGCCTGCGCCAGGGTGTTCACCGACCAGGGCGGGACGAAATGCCGCACCCGCGAGGCAATGTCCGCCCCGGCCAGCAGGTAGCCGATGCGAAGCCCCGGAAGGCCGTAGAACTTGGTGAGCGAACGGATGATCACCAGGTTGGGGGACTGTTCCAGCCGGTTTTTGAACGACGCCTCTTCGCAAAAATCGATAAACACTTCATCGAGAATGACAAACCGCCCGCCCCTGGCCGTATGGATCGCCCAGTCGCACACCTCGCCGGAAAGAAGAGCACCTCCGGGGCTTCCCGGATGCGTCAGCAGGATGGCTTGGGGGGAGTTTTCGGCAACCGCCCGCGCCAGGTCCTCGACGCGCGGCTGGAACCCGTTTTCCGGGCCGCAGACCAGCTTTTTCACGTCGACGCCCTGGATTTCGAACGCCTTCCCGTATTCACTGAAAGTGGGCATCACCGCCAATGCGGACCCGATCCCCAGCGCCCGCGGCAGCCAGTAGATCAGTTCGGTCGAACCGTTTCCGGCCGCGATGCAATCGGTTGGGAGCGAGTGGAACGCGCACAGCGCGTCGATGAGGCCGCGGCTTCGGATATCGGGGTAGTGCTGGAGCCGGTCGAAGGTGAGGGCGAGAAGCTCGCGCAGCCCCGGCGGCGGGCCCAGCGGGTTGATGCTGGCGCTGTAATCGAGAATATCTTCGGGCGAGCATCCCGCTTCGGATGCGCATTCGTAAACGTTTCCGCCGTGAATGAGGGTCATGGAAGCGATTCCTGGGTTGTTTATAATCGTGTGGGTGGGCACGGCTTTTTTGTGCCCATCGTTTTTCCCGTTTTTTCTGCGGACGGTGGGCACGAGGGGGCGGTTGCCCAAATTTTTCGTACCGCTGGTTCCCCAGGCTCCAGCTTGCGAAACAGCGGAAATTTCAGTAGGAGGCCGCCCAAAAGTACGGACCACGCCCCTCCCCCGGTGAGAGGGGATGCAATGCTGTTGGCTTTAGGGGCGACGCTCCATGGCCTCCCCTCCCATCGCAGGGAGGGGGATTTTCGTTCGCTCCACTATGTTTGTTCCACTATGTTCGTTCCACTATTGATGAACTGTAATATCTCTTGGGGCAACTACTCCAAGGCCGTGCCCGCCCGCCGCCTGCCGTTATCTGCGGACAAATCCCGGTATTCCGCTAAAAGAAGGCGCGCAGTGTTTTTACGGTAAAAAGAATGCACAGGGCCATGAAACAAGCCAGCCCGGAAGCCGTATACATCAGCCGGACCGCCCGTTTGTAGGTATCGAGCGTCACGGGCGCGAGCGGTTCGCCCAGCCTCGGCTTTTCCACCGGTTCTCCGAAATAAAAATTGGTGCCCCCCAGTTCGACTCCCAGCGCCCCGGCGGTGGCGGCTTCCGGGTAGCCGGCGTTGGGGCTTTTCATCTTGCGGGCGTCCCGGCGCATGGCGCGCAGGCTTTCCCCCCAGTCGGCGCCCAGGCATGCGGCGGCCCCCGCGATCAGCAGGCCGCTCAGCCTTGCCGGTATCCAGTTCGCCACGTCGTCGGCCCGCGCCGCGAACCAGCCGAAATAACGGTACCGTTCGCTGGTGTATCCCAGCATGGAGTCCATGGTATTGACGGCCTTGTAGGCCAGGGCGCCCACCGGGCCCAGGACCGCCAGGTAGAAAAGCGGGGCCACGATGCCGTCGCCCACGTTTTCGGAAACGGTTTCCACCAGGGCGCGCAGGATGTCGGCCTCATCGAGCGTCGCGGTGTCGCGGCTGACGATCATGGAAAGCTTCTCGCGGGCGAGGCCGATCTCCCCCCGCTCGACGGCCCGCGCCACGATGGAGGATTCGCCGTGAAGGCTCCGGGTGGCCAGGGTGGTGTAGGCCAGCCAGATGACCACCGCGTCGGTAACGACCGCGCCGCCGTGCCTGGAGATGCCGATCAGCACCATGGCGGTGCTCACCGTCACCGTAATGACCAGCACCCACAGCACCATGCCGGAAATCCGCAGCAGCGGGGGGGATGCCTTGGGATCGTAGAGAAGGTTTTCGGACCATTGGACCGCCTTGCCGATCCAGCGGACCGGGTGGGGCAGCCAGCGCGGGTCTCCCGCGATCAGATCCAGGACGTAGGCCGATGCGAGATGCCAGGGCAGAAAAATCATCGCAGCACTATTTCCATGATGCGTTCGATGTCCACGTGTTTTCGCACGAAATCGGCGAGCAGGTCGAACTGCTGTTCTTTCCACCGGCCGTAACTGAAGGGTTCGGCCCCGGAAGCCGGGAGAAACGGTTTCCCGGCCCTTTCCGCGAGGTCTTCCAGGAATTTTTCCCGCAGGCAGTCGTTGTCGAAGATCCCGTGAATGTAAGTCCCCCAGGCGCGCCCGTCCGGGCTGGCAAACCCGTCGAGAGCGTCGGCGGGTTTGCCGTCGCGGGCAACGATGCGGAAGCAGTAGCTTCCGTCGCCCACCACCGTGCTCCGGCCCATGTGGATTTCATAGCCGCCGAGCTGGTCCGGGCACCGGGTGAAAAAGCCCGTTTCGGCTTCGACGGCCGCGTCCACCTGGGAGGTCATCTTGCTCGGAAACATTTCGGTTTTCATCGCCAGGAGCCCCAGGCCGGAGATTTCCGGCAGCCCGCTTTCCATCCCGTAGGGGTCGCTCACCACCTGCCCCATCATCTGGTAGCCGCCGCAAAGCCCCACCACCGTGCCGCCCGACTTGTAAAAGGCGTTGATGGCATCCGACATTCCCGACCGGCGAAGCGCGTCGAGGTCTTCAATGGTATTCTTGCTTCCGGGCAGGATCACGGCGTCGAACTCGAACACCCGTGCGGGCTTGTCGAAATAGGTGAGGCTGGCGCGCGGGTCCTGTTCGAAACAGTCGAAATCGGTGTAATTGGAAATGAAGGGGAGGCGCACCACCCCCAGGCGCACGGCGTCCCGCCCGGAAGAGGCCTCCTGCCGGTGCATCCGTCGTCCCAGCGCCACGCTGTCTTCTTCCGGCAGGGCGATGTGGTCGAAATAGGGCACCACGCCGAAAACCGGCCGCCCCGAACGCGATTCCAGTATCCGCACGCCGTCCGCAAACAGGTTCGGGTCGCCCCGCAGCTTGTTCACGATGAACCCGCAGACCAGTTTTTGCTCCTCCGGTTCCAGGAGGGAAAAGCTGCCCAGAAGCGCCGCGAAAATCCCGCCCCGGTCGATGTCTCCCACCAGGATGCAGCGGGCGTCGGCCATTTGGGCCATCGCCATGTTCACCAGGTCGTGAGGTTTTAAATTCAGCTCGACGGTGCTTCCCGCGCCCTCCATGACGATGATGTCGTATTGGGCGCTCAGCCGCTCGAAACTGGCCCGCACGACGGGAACCAGTTCTTTTTTGTATTCGTAGTACTCGCCGGCCGAAAAATTGCCCACCGCCTCCCCCAGCACGATCACCTGGGACCCCATCTGCGAGGTGGGTTTGAGCAGCACGGGGTTCATGTCCACGTGGGGGGCGATCCCCGCCGCTTCGGCCTGGACGACCTGCGCCCGGCCCATTTCCCCGCCCTCCGGGGTGATGAAGGAATTGAGGGCCATGTTCTGGGCTTTGAAAGGGGCGACCCGGTAGCCTTCCTGCCTGAGGATGCGGCAAAAAGCGGCGGCCAGCACGCTCTTGCCCACATCGGAGCCCGTTCCCAGAAACATCAGCGGTTTTGCCTTGGACATGGTGCGGAATGACTCCTATCGATTCATTTCATGCGGCCCTGGGTCCCGGCTCATACCGGGCGCAGCACTCGACGAACCTTCGCGCCGCGCCGGGGTTGCTCCCCCAGTGCAGGTGCACGTAGCTGGCCAGGACCCCTCCGGCCAGGTAGCCTTCCGAGCGGGGATGCTCGAATTTGCGCGCCCGCAGTTCGTACGCCAGCTCCGGGGTCTCGCCCGGACCTTCCACGATCTCCGAATAGTGGAACTCGTGGCCGCGCAGCACCGCCCCCGGCTCTCCCAGCAGGCAGGCCTTGCGCAAAATCACCTCGGTGTATCCCAGGGCCTTCCGCCGGGCCAGCATGCGGGTCCCGAAGGGGAAAATCCCGGCCATGGGAATTCTTTTGCCTTCGATGGTTTCGATAAAGCGGCCCAGAGTCATCAGCCCGCCGCATTCCGCGTGGGTGGGCATGCCGCGGGCCGCCCCCGCCCGGACCGCTTCCAGGAAAGCCGTATTGGCCGATATGGATTCGGCAAAAAGTTCGGGATATCCCCCGCCCAAGTAGAGCCCCGAACACTCGTCCGGAAAGACTTCGCCGGCCGCCGGAGAAAAAAAATGGAGCCGCGCTCCGGCCCGTTCCAGCAGTTCCAGGTTATCGGGGTAATAAAAGCAGAAAGCGGCGTCGCGGGCAACCGCAATCATGGGCTTCGGACCGCCGGCCGGCGCCGTGTCCGCCGTTCCCGGCGAGTCCTGCGCGGGAGCGGTTTCGTCGCCGTACCGAGTGATGTCCAGCAGCCGGTCCAGCTCCAGGTTGTTTTCCACCAGCGCCGCCAGCTTGTCCCGCCACTGCCCGTCCAGGGCCATCTCATCGGCGGTTACCAGCCCCAGGTGGCGTTCCGGTATGCGCACCGCCTCTTCCCGCGGAATGCCGCCCAGGATCGCCAAGCCGGGAAACGCGGACCCCACCGCCTCTTTGAGATATTCCAGGTGCGCCGGCCCGCCGACCCGGTTGAATATCACCGCGCCCAGGTCGAGATCCGGGTCGAAGTTTTTGAACCCGTAAATGAGCGCCGCCACGCTCCGGGCCATGCTCCCGGCGTCCACCACCAGCACGGCGGGAATGCCCAGCCACTTGGCCATTTCGGCGCTGCTCCCCGATTCCGTCCCGCCCTCGTAGCCGTCGAAAAGGCCCATCACGCCTTCCACCAGCCCCAGGTCGGCCCCGGCGAGAAGCCTGCGGAAAAGCCCCGCGTTGTACTTGCGGCTGAGCATCCAGCCGTCGAGGTTCCGGGACCGCGTGCCCGCGATTTGGGTATGGAGGCCGGGATCGATGAAATCCGGGCCGACCTTGAACGGCTGCACCTTCAGCCCGCGCGCCCGCAGGGCCGCCAGGAGTCCCAGGGTGACGGTGGTTTTGCCGCACCCGCTGTGGGTCCCGGCTACCAGGAAACCATTTTTTCGCTCGGCTCGGATGATGGTAAAACTCCCTTTCGGGTTGGATTCCCGATAGTCTAAATTCGAATCGCTTTTTTGAAAACCAAAAAGGGCGCCCGCCGGCCGCGCTTTTTGCGCGCATCGCCCGAAGGTGCCGCCGCTGCCCCCTGTCGCCTTTGGGCACCTCTTCTGCTATATTCTTCCCGGTATTAGATTTTTTGCATGCCGGGCGCATCTTTTCGATCCGCGTCCGGCCGAAGAAACCAGCCGGGAACCGCCGATGCTCTGGAAATTGAAACAGCGCCGACAAATGTGGCTCGAAAAGGAGCAGGGGACCATCGTCAAGAACTGGGGCGACAGGCTCCGCATTGCCCTCGCCTTCCCCAACCGGTACTCCGTGGGGATGTCCAACCTCGGCTTCCAGTTCGTCTACGAGGCCCTGAACCGCTACGACAACATCGTGTGCGAGCGCGCCTTCTACCCGGAGCCCGAAGAAGTCGAACTGCTTCGGGCATCGCCCGGCAACCTGCTCTCGGTCGAATCCCAGAAACCCCTGGTCGATTTCCACCTGGTCGCTTTTTCCCTTCCTTTCGAAAACGACTACCCCAACGCCGTCGAGATGCTGGAACTTGCCGGCATCCCCCGGCGAAGCGCGGAACGCGGCGCGAACCATCCGATGGTGGCCGGGGGCGGCGTGGCCCTTTTCCTGAACCCGGAAGTCCTGGCGCCGTTCCTGGACTTCATGTTTATCGGGGAGGCGGAATCCATTGTCCCGGATTTTGCCGCGTTCTGGAAAGAATTCGAAACATCCCGGGCCGCCAGGCCGGAAATTCTGAAAAGCCTGGGCCGGTCGGTTGCCGGCGTCTACGTGCCGTCCCTTTACGAAGCCGCGTACAAGGCGGACGGTACGCTGGAATCCATCCTGCCCGTACCGGGGTCCGGACTTCCCGGAAAGGTTGCCTACCGCCGCGCGGACCTTGACGTCTCTCCGCCCTGCCGGACGGCGGTGCTCACGCCGGAGACCGAGTTCAGCAACGTGTCGTTGATCGAGATCGGCCGGGGGTGCGGCCGGGGGTGCCGGTTTTGCGCCGCCGGGTTCGTCTACCGGCCGGTGCGTTTCCACCGGGCCGCAGCCCTTCTGGAAGCCGCGGACGAGCAGGCGGCGGCGGGAGGCCGCATCGGGCTGGTGAGCGCCGCGGTGTCCGACCACCCGCAAATCGACACCCTTTGCAGCTCCATCCTGGAACGGGGGGGCTCGCTTTCCTTTTCGTCGCTTCGCGCGGATTCTCTCACTCCCGAAATCGTCTCGGCCCTGGAAGCCAGCGAACACCAGGCGGTGGCCATCGCCCCCGAGGCCGGGTCGGAGCGCCTCCGGCGGGTCATCAACAAAAACCTCGACGAGGACCAGATCTACAGGGCCGCCGAAATCCTTGCCCAAAAGAGCATTTTGAATATAAAACTGTACTTCATGATCGGCCTTCCGACGGAAACTCCGGCCGACCTCCAGGCGATCATCGACCTCGCCAAGGGGATCCGGCACCATGTCCTCAGCGCGAGCCGCGGCAAAACCAGGCTGGGGACCATCACGCTCAGCGTCAACTCGTTTGTGCCCAAACCCTTCACGCCCTTCCAGTGGACGCCCTTCGCGGGGGTAAAAGAACTCAAGGACCGGGCGAAATGGATCCAGAAGGCGCTCAACAGGGTGCCCAACGTCCGGGTGCATTTCGACCTGCCCAAGTGGGCCTACGTGCAGGCCCTGCTTTCGAGGGGCGACCGGAGGGTGTCCGGCATGCTGGAAAAAGTGGCGGCGGAGGGGTTTTCCTGGATGCGCGCCATGCGTGCCGCCCCGTTCAACCCCGATTTCTGGGTGATGCGCGAACGGAACGAGGACGAAAAATTCCCGTGGGAGATCATCGACCACGGGGTGGAGCGGAGCTTCCTGCGCGACGAGTACCGGAGGGCGCTGCGGGAAAAGCCGAGCCCCGAATGCGACCCCGGGGGGAACTGCAAAAGATGCGGGGTGTGCGGGCCGTAGCGCCGCGGCGTATGGGCGGACAAATGGCGCAGAGTGGACCGACTTTAGAGGCTATTACCGGAATATGCAGCAGGACGAAAGCTGGTTCTCCTGGACCCTGTGATTTGCGGGAGAAAGAATTCCTGCCGGGGGCATTCGCCCCGAAGGGGCTCAATAGACCAGCCCAGGGTCAGCGTAAGCGCCACCCTGGGGGACCGGGTCGTAGGTGAGATCAAATGCCCCGAAGGGGCTCAATAGACCAGCCCAGGGTCAGCGTAAGCGCCACCCTGGGGGACCGGGTTGTAGATGAGATTAATGCCCCGAAGGGGCTCAATAGGCCAGCCCCGGGTCAGCGTAAGCGCCACCCTGGGGGGCCGGGTTGTAGATGAGATTAATGCCCCGAAGGGGCTCAATAGGCCAGCCCCGGGTCAGCGTGAGCGCCACCCTGGGGGGCCGGGTCGTAGATGAGATTAATGCCCTGAAGGGGCTGCATAATGGATAAACGAATCCCCGCTATGTAACCCCTTCGGGGTATCTCCAATTGTATGGCCGATCGTTCCCAGGGTGGCGCTTGCGCTGACCCTGGGCTGGTCTATTGAGCCCCTTCGGGGCAACGAATGAGGTCTGCGTCTGCCCTGCGGGTGCGGGAATGAGAGAGTCTCCGCTGGTTCCCAGGCTCCGGCTTGGGGACCGGCGGAATGTGGACCGGTGGGCACGATAAAGCCGTGCCCACCCTACATCTCGCCGGTTATTAGCGGTGAAAATCAAGGAGCCTTCGACCTTGCCTGAGCGAACACTTCCGGAGGACAGCCTTGCCGTTTGGGCTCAAAACCTTTCGCGCACCTACCCCATGGGGTCCGGCGAGGTGGTGGGGGTGCGGGGCGTCAACCTGGCCGTGCCGCGCGGGGAAATGGTGGTCATCAAGGGGGAAAGCGGGTCGGGCAAGAGCACCCTGTTGGCCATGATCGCCGGGCTCGACCGGCCGACCGGCGGGCGGCTGGTGGTCGCCGGGCTCGACCTGGACGGCGCCTCGCCCGAGCAGCTCACCCGGTTCCGGCGCGTTTCGGTGGGGATCGTGTTCCAGTCGTTCAACCTCCTGCCCACCCTCACCGCCTTCGAAAACGTATGCCTCCCGGCCCTCCTTGCCGGAAAGCCGCGCGAGCGGGTGGAAGCACGGGCGCGGGACCTCCTGCGCTGGCTGGAAATCGACGGCCGCGCGCACCATTTCCCGTCGCAGCTTTCGGGTGGGGAGATGCAGCGTACGGCCATCGCCCGTGCGCTCATCAACGAGCCCGAAATCGTCCTGGCCGACGAACCCACGGGCAACCTGGACAGCCGAAACGCGGTCTCCGTCACCGAATTGCTGGCGGACCTCAACCGCAGCCTGGGGCGAACGGTCGTCATCGCCACGCACAGCTCCCTTGCCGATCCCTTTGCGACCGTCAAAATCCTGCTAAAAGACGGCTCGATAGTCGAGCGGGCCGGAAAATGACCGGCTTTCTGAGACTCTGGGCGTGGTTCAGCCTGCGCCAGTTTCGAATCCACCTGTGGCGGTCCGTCGCCGTGCTGCTGGGCATCGCCCTGGGCGCGGCGGTGTTCACCAGCGTGCGCCTGGCGACCAACGCCGCCGTGCAGTCCTTCGCCAACAGCGTGGACGCGGTGTCCGGCAAGGCCGACCGCACGATCGTGCAGCCGGGCGGCGCGGTGCCCGAAGGGCTGGTGCCCGAGCTGTTGCGCATGCCGGAAGTCGAGGCGGCCTCGCCTTTTTCCAGCACCTATGCACGGGTGTCGGGCCGGGACGGCGAAGACGAGGAGCCGCTCCTCCTGATCGGAATCGACCCCATCCTGGACCGCTTCATCCGGAGCTGGAAGGCGGACGATGCGGCACGGGCGCGGGAGGCCGGGCCGCGGTGGGGAGAGCTGATGAGTTCTCCCTGGACGATGATCGCCGGGAGGGCTTTCCTCAGGAAAAATTCCATCAAACCCGGCGATTCGGTCCTGCTGCGCACCGCCGGCCAGGAACGCTCCTTCCGGATCCTGGGCGAACTGGCGCCCGAAAACGGATCGCCTTCCCTCGCGTCCCTGGAAGGCGGAAACGTCGCCGTGTGCGACATCGCCACCTTCCAGGAATTTACGGGCACGTTCGGGTCGGTGGAGCGGATCGACCTTCGGTTCCGAGGGCCGGTCTCGAACGAAAAGCTGGACGCGGTCAAGCGGGCCGTTCCGGCCGGCATGCGCGTCGAACAGCCTTCCGAGGCGCGGGAGACCGGCCGGGCGATGATCCGGTCCTACCGGCTGAATTTGTCCGTCCTGAGCTTCGTGTCGCTGTTCGTGGGGATGTTCCTGGTCTACAGCCTCATCTCGCTGCACGCCACCTCGCGGCGGAAGGAACTGGCGGTGCTGCGGGCGGTGGGGGCGTCTCCGCGGCTGGTTTTCATGCTGTTTATCGCCGAGGGGGCGTTTTTCGGCCTGGCCGGCTGGGTGCTGGCCATCCCCACCAGCCTGTTCATGACCGGGAAGCTGACCGGCAGCGTCAGCGCCACCATCTCCAACCTGTTTGCGCGCGTTACGGTGGAAGGGCCGGGGCTAACGTGGGGAGAGATTTTTCTGTCGTTTGCCATGACGGTGGCGATATCCGTTGCGGCCGCCTGCCAGCCCGCCGTTGAAGCCTCCAGGGTGCGCGCCCGCGAAGCTCTCATGATGCGCGACGCCCCGGCGGCCGGCGAAGCGGGGCCCATGAAACGGCTGGCCCTGCTGGGGGTTGGCCTGGCGCTGCTGGGCTGGCCGCTTTCGCGCATGCCGGGCATTTCCGGCGTGCCCTTTCCGGGATACCTGGCTACGTTTTTTCTC
>LUZZ01000212.1 GCA_001603845.1 Syntrophobacterales bacterium Delta_01
CCCCCTATTGGGAGCACATTATATAGATTTATTTCTGAGATGCAACACTAGCAGCCAGTTTAGTTCCGACAACCCCTCCCCGAGGAATGCCTCTGATAGTTTCAATTTGGAGGGAAATTTCGCTGGATAAGAAGGCACGAACACTCCTTCCGATCAACGTCTCGTTGACGTAGTGATTGATGACTATCAGGTTTGTCCCGGAAGACTGAATGACCGCAGCAGTGATAATTCTTGCCAAAATGGCCCGCGCGAATCCATTGGTGATGTCGCTGATTCCGATTGTCACCGGAGTCGTTCCACTGATGACTTGCCCTGTGAGGCCGGATTCCCGAGCTGAAAAAAAATAGGCGGAAGAATTGGTGTTGATAAGAGAAGTCACCGTCGGGGAGTTCGACGCATCCGTGACGACCTTGGCGACCAGCATGTCGTCTTTTTGAGAATCAAAGTTCGAACTGTTCTCCGCGGCCGAATCGGGGTTGTACGTGGTGTCATCGACTTCTACCGCGTAGAAAGAGCGCTCGGAGATGGACTTAGCGACGTAGAAGTCGTTTCCGAAATTATCCCGGTCGTCATCGATGGAGAAGGCGAATCGGATGTGATAGGTCTTGCTCGCACTGGTTACGAGTTCGAAGGGATAAGCGGATTTGCCACCGTAGGCGGTCCCCTCGATCACCAGCCCCAAGTTCATCTCGTCAAGCGTATCTGCGAGCTGCTGAATGGTGAGGGACCGCAGATCGATATCGGCTTGCGGCACAAAGGAATCGCCGACCCAGATGCGAAAGAAAAACCCGTCGATCGTGACTTTTACGGTCTTCGTGGGATGAGCCACCGTAAAGGACCGTTTCTGTATCGGATCGACATTAAAAGATGGAGGCAGGTAGTCGTGCATCCGGTTGAAGATGTCGCTCGTGTTGTCGGGCATTTTCTAAATCCTGGTCGGTAAATTACGATCTACCGAGTGTCGCTTCGTTTACTTCGCCGAACGCCGGCGCCACGCCGTTTAATGCCGAAGATGCCGGGCTGTTCTACCCTTCGGTGAATGTACACGTTCCCTTGCAGCAGATTGCATTCCAGTCCGGGGTGGAATTGCTCGTCGGCGTCGTCAGCGTGACATCGACCACGCCGTCAATGCCCATCAAGGCATCGATCAGTTTGCTGGCTCGAAAAGTCTTGCCGATTTCAAGATCTGAAAAATAGAGATCGACGGCTGCCGAGGCGGCTGTTTGAATGTCTGTAAAGGAGTACCCGCTTTCAATGGTGATGGTGCCCTGGATGTTTATGACATGCTGGCTGACTGCATAGACCGTCGATACGACGCCGGCGGCCTTCCGGGAAATCGACAAGAAGTTCCTTGAAATTTTCGGAAAATGTTTTTAGGGTGCCCCGATGAAATCGGAAAAAACTTACCCAAGGAGGGATAGACAGGCTCGTGATGGAATCTGGTATGGCACATCGAGATTTTCAGGGATGAACGTATGTCCTTGCGGATCTGCGCTCAGAATGTTGCGGAGACGCTCTTTGAAAAACACGTTGAAGCCAAGAGGCTGAAAGGGATTTTTGAAGCATCCAAGATCGCCAGAGAGAAGCTTTGCATGAGCCTGGAAGATTTTACCGCTGAGTACACGAACGCGCGGGTCGCCGATCATTCTCCCCAGACAATCGCTGCCGGCAAATTGGCTCTGAGACTTCTTGGTGAGGTTGTGGGTTCGAAGATTCGCCTGGACGAAATTATCGCAGAGAAGTTTTTAGATTTTCGGGCGGCCTGCATCACCCGCCGGAAAAAACGATCAGAGTGTCGCTCCATATTTACCTGCGACATGAAGACCGCCCTTAAAGCTGTGAAAAAGCAAAATACATAGCGAAGTGCCCGGAGATTCCGTTGCTCAAAAAAGAAGCAAGATTCTGCCGCAATTCCTGCTCCCCGAAGAAATAGACAGGATTTTGGAGAAGACCCAGGAGTTGCCCCCTGACTTTTATCCGATGATCGTGTTCTATCTTTTCATCGGAGCCAGGCGGGCAGTTGGAATGGAATAAAGTTTTTTTCGAGGCTGAAGACCGTAAAAAGCAAGGGATACGGCGACGCTGCCGTACCCATTTTTGATCCTGCCGGAATTTTCGCAACCGATTTTGCGGATCGGTTGTCCGCACGCGTGCCGCGGAAAGGGGAGAACCAATGGATAGCCGAGAACGGGATTTGCGTTCGGAACTGGCGGCCGTTTGCCGCAGGCTGGAGCACAAGGGCCTGATAGCGGCAAGCGACGGGAACGTCAGTTGCCGCCTGGGGGAAGACCGCATACTGATCACCCCCAGCGGAGCGCCCAAGGGGGACGTGGCCCCCGGCGACCTCCTGGTGACCGACCTGGAGGGCCGGCCCGCCGGAGCGGGGAAACCGTCGAGCGAAATCAAGATGCACCTGCTGGTATACCGGAAAAGGCCGGACGTTTCGGCCGTGGTGCACGCCCATCCTCCGCTCGCCACGGCGTTTACCGTTTCGGGCTTTCGGTTCGACGCCAGGGTGCTGCCGGAAGTCTGGCTCACCATGGGAGAAGTGCCCACCGCTGCCTTCGCCGTGCCGTCCACCGAACAGGTCCCGCGGTCCATTGCGCCTTACGTGGAAAACCACCGGGTGATTCTCCTGGAGCGGCACGGAGCGCTCACCTACGCCGAAAACGCAACCCGCGCCTACATGCTGATGGAAAAGCTGGAGCATGCCGCCAGGACCATGTTTTTGGCTTCCGTCCTGAAAGGCCGCCAGCCTCCCGAACCCCTGGGGGAAAAACAGATAGCGGAACTGGAAGCGGTGTTCGGGCTGACCCGGACCTCCTGATCCGGCGAGCAAGCCGGTTGTTGGGTACGGGGCGGAGCGCAGGGGGGCAGAAGTGAAGCGCTGCCCACCGGCTTTCCGTTGCCGAACGTCCATTGGGTGGGCACGATGAGACCGTACCCCCTACCTTTCACGCCGGTCTGTTCCACGGAATGTTTGTCGGCAGGGCTCCCGCCCCTAACCCCCCTAAACGAGTATGGACGCCGCCTTTTTCACCAGTTCCCCGATCCGCAGGTTTTGGGGGCACAGGGCTTCCGCGCGGGAATAGTCCACGTCGGCCAGGCCGTCCCGGATCTCGGGCGGGATGCTGGAAAAAGTGGCCCGGGCCAGTTCCGCGTCCCCGTAGCTGTGGTAATACATGAGCGAGCGCATGATGTCGCCGACCGGGACCGGGGCGTTCACCGCCGGTTCGCATATCGCCGTGCACCCGGCGCAGTAGCCCGTGCGGGTCTGGGCGGCGTAGAGGTCCATGGCCTCGATATCGGCGGCGCTCAGCCTGGTGCGGTCCAGGGCCGCGGCGACGTTGGCCATGAGTAGGCTCATGTTGGGCATCTGCGAGCAGATGCTGGCGATGTGCGGATTTTCCCATATCGCCTTGAGCTTGGCCTGGCCGTCGGTAAAGCCCCGCTTCATGAACCGGCCCGCCATTTCCAGTTCGGCCTCCGATTCCACGGATACCGGGCCGCCGCCCTGGGTCTTCATGGCGGTGAGCCCTATCCCGGCCTTCGTGCAGGCGTCCACGGCGGCGCGCATCTTATCGGTTCGCATCAGCCTGAAGTTGTACGAGACCATCAGGCCGTCGATCCAGCCCAGCTTGGCGGCCGCCTGCATCTGGTCCTCCATGTTGTTGTGCGCGCTGAAGCCGAAAAATTTTATCTTGCCCTGGGACTTTGCCTTTTCGGCCCACACTTTGGTGTCGTTGTTCAGTTCGTTGATGCTCTTGGTCCCGTGGACGAAATACAGGTCGATGTAGTCGGTGTTGAGCTTCCTCAGGGACTGTTCCAGGAGTTCGGACAGTCCCTGGGGGTCGCGCCGGTCGGACTTGGTCACCAGGAAGACCGTTTTCCGGGTTTCCGGGTATTTTTTGAAGAACTGGCCGAACCCCACTTCCCCGTTTCCGCCTTCGTAGCAGTCGGCCGTGTCCCAGTAAGTGACCCCCCACCGCAGTGCCTGTTTCAGCAGAAGCTGGTTGGACGCAATGTCGAACATGCCGCCCAGGGCCAGCATGGCCACGTTGACGCCGGTTTTCCCGAAGGGGCGAACGGGGACTTGCGTGGCCTGCGGCCCCTTGGGAGCCTCGGCGTCCGCGGCCGCGAGCGGCCCGGCGGAAAGCAGCACGGAGCCGGGGCCGGCAAGGCCCGCCAGCTTCAGGAAGTCGCGCCTCGATAATTTCTTTTTGCCGTTGTCGTCACTCATGCTCGTCTCCAATACCGGATGGGGTTCCTATTTGAGCAGCAGCGAATGCTTCCTGTGCCGCGATTCGCCTTCGGCGCTCACCCGGATGGCCCTCAGGCCGCTTACCGGGCATTCGTGTTCGCAAATGCCGCAGCCGGTACACCGTTCGGGGTCCACCTGCGGCGCCTGGAGCCGTACCTGGAGTTCCATGTCCCGGGGACCGGGGGTCGTCCAGGCGGAAGGCGGAGCCTGGTCGAGCGTGATCGTCTTTTCCGAATTGGAAACGATCCGCCTTCTTTCGCCCTCCGCCGATACGAAGTAATCGCCCGTTCCGAAACGGTCCGGCACCAGCGCTCTATTTTTAAGCTCGACGGTGCTGCCCGAAATCCCGGCCGCCTCGAAATTTCCTCCCCGCACCGTGGCGAAGGATTCCTTCACGAAAATCGCCTTGGGGCTCACCGGGCAGTTCTCCTGGCACACGATGCACGGCCGGTCCATGGCCCAGGGAAGGCACCGGGTGCGGTCCACGAAAGCGGTGCCGATCCTGATCGGACCGCGTTTTTCGAAGGTCCCCCGGCCGAGCTTTTCTTCCGGGCTTAGGGGGCGGATGGCGGCCGTGGGGCAGATATGCCCGCAGGCCGTGCAGTTCATCTGGCACCCGCTCGACCCCGTGCGGAAGTTGAGCACCGGGGTCCACAGCGCTTCGATCCTGCGGTCCCACTCGGCGGGCTGGATGACGTTGGTGGGGCACACGCGGGCGCACTGGCCGCACTTGATGCACCGGTCGAGAAACTCCGGTTCGGCAAGCGAGCCGGGCGGGCGCACCAACGCCGGGTCCCAGTTGCGGTCCAGCGCGCCGTTGATTCTGAGCAGGGGCAGGGCGGCGACCCCGCACACGGAAGCCACCACGAACCCGCGCCGCGAAAGATCCGGCGAGGCGATCTCCCCGGCGGCCGACCGGAACGTGTGGTAGCCCACCAGGCCGTCCCGGCAGGTGTGGAGGCAGTTCATGCACAGGACGCACTCGGGCACCCGGATCTTTTCCGCGGGGCTGCACGCTCCCTCACAATGTAAATCGCAAAGCCGGCATTCGGAACACTCCGCCTGTTTTTTCCCGATCCGCCACAGCGCAAACCGGCCGATCACCCCGTACAGGGCCCCCAGCGGGCAGATAATCCGGCAGTAAAACCGCGGGATAACCAAATTGAGGAGCAACGCCGCAAAAAATATCGTTCCGATGAGCCACGCGCCGCCGTAATGCCGCTGGCCGGTGGTCACCAGGTGCGCGGAGGAATCGGCAAGGGGCAGCAGGACCAGGTTGACCGAACGGGTCACCAGGGGAATGGGATCCAGAAGGCCGGTCTGAAGCGACGCGGCGGCGATGCCGTCCAGGCGGAAAATCTGCGCCGCGGCCGCCAGCAGCAAAACCGTGAGGATGTAGTACTTGATCTTTTGCGCGCTCCGGTAGCGGTTGGCCTCGATCTTCGCCACGGTCCGCCTGCCGCGCGAACCCAGATAGCCGACGAAATGGTGCATCGATCCGAACGGGCACACCCAGCCGCAGAAAAACCGCCCCAGCACCAGGGTGAGGGCCACGGTGGCCCCCGCCCAGGCAAGCCCGGCGTAAAGCGTGCGGGTGGTGATCAGGTTTCCGAGCGCCACCAGGGGATCGAGCTGGAGAAACCAGTTTACGGGCCAGCCGCGAAGCTGCCGGAACGATTCTCCGAACGTGGCCGCGATGCAGAACCAGAGGAATAGAATGAAGAAAAATATCTGGCTGATGCGCCTTACGGTTGTGATCTTCATGCGGTGAAGCCTCTCGGCCTATCAATCAAAATCAAAAAGCAAAATACGCGGGAAGCTGCGCCCGCCGCCCGCCCTCGCTGCTGCGCGGCTCCATTGTCGAACCACAACCTGCGACTCGGGTTTTCGGCTGTGCGGCCGTGCGCCGTCGGCACACAGCCGCACATTCCGCTGGTTCCCAATCTCCGGCTTGGGAACCAGCAGAACCAGCGGAAAGACGCCGGATTCCCGCTCAAATACTCTGCGGGAATGACGGTTTTAGAGGTTTTGCCTCAATTTGTGCGGTCCCACGGGTGGGCGCCCCGGAACCATTTCCACGCTCTTTTGTTTGTAGAGTCAACCTCTTACCCCGCAGCTACCCGAAAGGGCCCGAGCGATTCGAAGTCCGCCGTTCCGGCCCCCGCAATTGCCGCCTTGCCGATATAGGGAAGGTCCGCGGGGTTCTTGCCCAGGAGCACCGCCCCGGCGGCGTCCGCCGCTACCTGGTCGGTGCTCAGGATCATGGTGCCCGTCTTTTTGAGGTCCGACATGGAACCACCCGTGGGGCCGTTGGAAATCATGGTAAAAGTTCCGTCCAGGACGACCAGCGTGGGCTTGACCATGATCGCCAGGTCTTTGATGAACGTGTGGATGTCCTGGTGGAAGATGTTGCGCCGGCCTCCCATGAGCCCGTACCAGTTTTTCATGGACATGGAGGCGCCGCTTCGGTGATGGTCCTTAACCGGGGCCACCCCGATGAGCTTGGTGACGCCCCGGAACGGCCCCAGGAAAACCGGCCAGTCCCGGATAAACCGCGTGCCGGGCACGGTGAGGTTGGAGAAAAGCGAATCCGCGGGCAAAATGAGCGACGCTCCGGCGGTGCGCGCCGCCTCGCCGATGCCGCTCAGGGCGAAGCAACTGTCCGGGTGGTTGATGGGGTTGTCGGTCACCGCCACGGAGGCCGCGCCGGCCTTCAGGCACAACCGCACCAGCTCCGAGACGAGTTCCGGGTTGGTGGTGGCGCACAGGGCGGGCGGACTGGCGAACGCCGCGTTTACCTTGACGAGCACCCGGTCGCCCTTGCGAATGAAGGTCTCGATGCCGCCGAGTGCCTTGAGGCCGGCGGCCAGCGATTTTGCCCGGTCGTCTCCGGTCACGATGGCGATCTTCCGGCCCGCCTCGGGCACGGAGAAATCGGGAAGGGCCGTGGAGGATTTTTCCGACGAGGCCGTCGGTCCCGCCGGGTCGTACAAAAAGTAGCCGGCGCCGCCCGTTGCGGCCAGGGCCACTCCCACCTTCGCCGTGCGGATTAAAAAGTCGCGCCGGTCGATTTCACGGCGGTCGTACGGTTCGCCGGCGGGTCTTTCGCCGTTTCTATTTTCGGGGTCTTTGCTCACGGGCAGCCTCGATGGAAAGCGTTGCCGATTTATTTGTTGTCGTTTCGGAGCTTCCGGTAGAGCGCAGCGGCCATCTTTTCGGCGGAGCCGCGGCTTTCCACTTCGTGGGCTCCGGCCAGGAGAGCGCCCTGCTGCAAAACGGCCTCGTAGGTGTCGAAAACCTGGTAGAGCCTGGAGCCGGGGGCCCCGGGCGCTTCGCCGAGTTCCGAGCCGCCGTTTTCCAGCAGGAACCGGCCGTAGGCGGCGGCCAGGTCCGCCGCCTCCCGTTCGCTCTTCCGCTTGGACAAAAACGCCGTGACCTGCTCCCCGTCCACGCTGTACCTGGCCGTGAACACCCGGTCCAGGCCGCTGAAGCCGAAAACGTCGCTCATGTGAAGAGAAATGGAGGCCGGGTCGAGCGAATCTTCGGGGAAAAGGCCGGCGACTTCCATCGCACCTCCCCCCTGCGGGGCCTTCTTTTCGGCGAACCGGGCCGCAAGGGCGCTCATTTCCTTCCCCAGGCCGGTGTCGGAGGAAACGATTTCGATGTATTTCGACCCGCTGACCAGAAAAACGGCATTGTCCGTGCCGTAGGCGGCCGGGCCCAGGCCCGCGTCCCGGGCGTCGCTTCTTTTTTGCACGCTGTAGACCGAGAAGGCGTTGGCCGGTTCCGCCATGTCGTAGATAAAGAGTTCCAGCCAGCTTTTGGGGTCCGATACTTTGGCGAAGCGCTGGGTGGTGAGCCGCACAAAGCCCGAGGAGAGGTAGAGTTCCGCCTTCCCGTCGATTTTGTCCGAAAGGGTGTTGACGTCGAATGTCTCCGGCCCGCCCATGGCCGCAAGGCCGGCGGGGGCGGCCGGCACTTCGCCGGGAGCCGGAGCGGTGCTTCCCCCGGCCGGAAGTGCTTCGCCCTGGACGACCGTGGCCCGGAACAGGGCCGGGTCATAGCGGTTCTGGATGGCGAGTATCGTCGCCCCGATCCCTGCCAGGACGGCCAGTATGAAAAACCCGATGGCGGTCTCGACCCTGCCCGCGCGCGGCTTCACGATAATCTCCTCCTGTCGCGTGGCGCCGGAAACAATTCAGACAGCCGGAATTTTACCACACGCCGCCGGGGAGACAAGGCTCGGTTGCGGGTAGGCGGGGGGAGGCCGCGGTGGAATGATCTCGCCGCGGCCTTAGGAGTTTTTGATGCGGGATACGCCGAGGGAAGACAAAATCCGGCCGCTTCGCGCCGGGTTTCGGGGCAGGATATAAAGGTAGCCGACGTTTCGCACGGTCTTGATGCGTTCCACGCCGTCGGGGGCGTGTCCCAGCTTTTTGCGAAGCCGGCTCACGTGGACGTCCAGGCTTCGATCGAAGCTGGTAAGGCTCCGCCCCAGGCACTGCCGGGCCAGCTTCTCGCGGCTCACCACTCTGCCGGCCGCCGCGGCCAGGACTTCCAGGAGATTGAACTCCACCGAGGTCAGGTCCAGTTCCTTGCCGTTTATTTGCACCGCCCGGGTGCCCGAGTCCACTTCCAGGTCCCCGACCACGAGCGGCCTCGGTTCGGCCGGTTTGCATTGAGCGAAACGGTTTCCGGTTCGCCGCAGGATGGCGCGAATCCTGGCCACCAGTTCACGGGGGTTGCACAGTTTTGACAGGAAATCGTCCGCGCCGATCTCCAGCCCGATGACCCGGTCCAGTTCCTCGTTGCGCCCCGTGTACATGACCACCGGGATGGCGAGTTGGGAGCGAATCCGCTGCAGGACTTCGAATCCGCTCATTCCGGGAAGCATCAGGTCGAGGATGATCAGGTCGTAGACGCCGCTTCCGGCCAAGGCCTTTTCGAGGCCTTCCCTGCCGTCGTGTGCCGATGTTACTTCAAAACCCTCGCTTGCCAGGTATTCGGTCAGAAATTCGCAAAACCCCACGTCACCATCTATCAACAGCAGAGATATCATCGGCTGGCTTGTCATGGGATCCGCCTTCGATTCAGGAAAGGCCGCGCGCCCCGGTGGCCGGAACGCTCAACAACTCATCTTCGGCGCAGGCGGGGTAGAGGCAGGGCCCGCGCGGACTCAAAGCCTTCCTTATTCGGGCGCCGATGATTTTCCACAGGGGTCCGTAAATCAGGCGTTCGAGTTCGGCCTGTTTGTCCAGCAGCCGGGCGGCGATGTTTTCCCGGCTGGTCGCGTAATCCGCCCATTCGCCCAGCAGTTCGTAGGAGTGACGGAGGTCGTCGGTCATGCGCGGCAGCTCGGCGGGCCTCTCCCCCTCGACCGCCCACTGGAGCAGCAGGTGGTAGTACCTGAGGACCAGGGGCGAACACCTTTCGGAAGAATCCGGCAGGTAGTGGCGGAGTCTGTGCCGGACCGTCACGTCCAATGCCTGTTGCACCTCGGCCTCGGTGGGCTCCACCATGGGGCTCAGCGCCCTCGAAACGGCGGCGGCCTGTTCGTCCGCGTGCGTGAACCAGCGGTCGTAGTCGATGATCGCACCGGGCTTTCCCTGCGCCATGATCACCGCGTCGATGTAGGTTTTGAGCCACAGGATCTGGGCGGTGGAGAAGGAAAGATTGTCCCGCGCCCCGAGGGAGCGGCCCACCGCGTAGGGATGCCGCACGGTCAGGAAAAACACCGGATCAAGGTCCAGTTCCTGGAAAATTTCGAGCCACAGGGGATACAGGACGGCCGTCCGCGGGTCCTTGAACCCCCACAGCCGTTTGGCCCTGCCCCGCTCACGCTGTACGATCTCCACGAGCTTCGATTTACACGCCTGTATCTTCGGCCGCTTCCACCACAGATCGGGAAGCGGCATGCACACCCGTGGCGATCCCCATTGCCGGTTCACCAGTGTAAAGATTTTTTCGTGCACGGCAAATATGCGGTTGTGCTCCCAGTACCCGAGGGCGTTCCAGGCCGAGGGGGCCATGAGGTCCGTGCCCGCGTCCACTCCCAGGCAGGCCAGGAAGTTCATCAGGAGCGAGGTGCCGCTGCGGTGCATTCCGAGCACGACGGCGATCCTGTTGCCGGAAGGGGGCTTGTAATTCACACGAGGTTCGGATTCTATATCGAAAGTCCGAGAGGACGTTGCTTCAGGTATCGCATTCGCTGACATTTTATAGCCGGTTTCCTTATTATGCGTTGAAATCTCCTGCCGTCCGGCGGCCAAATCATGTGAAGGGCGGGGTGGTAAGACTCGGTTCGCCCCGTCCCTCATCATGATTAAAACCTGCCTGGCCCGTTTGCCGGTGCTTTTAGTTGGTTACGGTCGGCGGTTCCGGTTTGGGAAGCACCTTGGTCGAAACCAGGGTCAGGTCCGGTGTACTGTATTCATAGACCACGGGGCCGGCCAGAACGAACAGGTACCGGTCGTTCGCCCAGAGTCCGTGCAGGCCGCCGCCGTGCGGATGCCCGAAAGGCGGCGGGTTCTTCGTGGTGGTTTCCGGTTTGGGCGGTAGCGCCTCCGCCGGCGGATCGGGCAGGGCCACCGTCTTGACCAGGGACATGTCACTCAACTGGTAGGCCATGATCTTGCCCCCGGCCATCACGTACAGGTATTCCTCGTCGCCGGCTATCCCTGAAAACCCCATTTTGTGCATCGGAGGTGGAGCCTGCACGGTTTGACCTTCTTCTCCGAAGGCGGTGGGAGTGAACGAGCTGCAAAGGACCGCGCCGATAAAGCCTGCTGCAAGTGCAAAAAGAAAAGCCATTGTCATTCTACGTGCCATACAGTTTCCTCCTTTTTGTGCACGGCCCGGTGGAATCGGATCGTTTCGGGATCCGTGCATCAACCTCCTGTTTCATTCACACACAACAGTCTATCTTCGCAAGGCTCGGGGAGGCGAGGGACCGGAAATCTCGTGGCGAAGGGGGTTGCCACAGGCGGGGATCGGTCCCTCTCCGCCCGAACGTGGGCAGAAGGTAATCCATGATTTTGGAGAAAATGTGGAGGGCTTGTGGAACATTTATGAAGACCGTCGGGGCGGGATCGAGCACGATTGACAGAAAGTGTGGAATAGGTCACTTATACGACGTGCCGCGGATGGCGGGCACCGGATTCGGGAAAAAACGGAAAACGGCATGAAACTCAGCTTCGGACACAAAATATTTCTGGCATTCCTCGCCAACAGCCTCGTCATCGTGGTGTGCATGCTGCTTTTCGCCAGATACTACGCACATCGCGATTTCGAGGAATACGTGGGTAAGATGGAAATCGAAAGGCTCGACCAGTTGGCGGGCATGCTGGGTGCGGAATACCGGAAGACGGGGCGCTGGGACGAAACGGTGACCAGGTGGGACGACTGGCTCCAGGTCGTCTGGATGCGGCACATGGTGCCTCACCGGTTTTTCGCGCCGGGCGGGCGGGTTGTTCCGCCGCCGCAACCGGGAAAGGCTCCGCGCGAGGCGGTGCCTCCGCCTCCCGGCGGGCCGCCCCGTGACGATCCCGGCGGACCTCCGCCTTTCGGCGAAAACCCTTCCCGCCCGCCGGGGCCGCCTCCCGGACCGAAGGATATCGGGCTTCGTATTTCGCTTTTCGACGCGGGCCGGCAGTCTCTCACCATGCCGGACAACCCCTCCGCCGAAGGCTACCGGCTGAGGCCGATCCTGGTCGACAACAAACTGGTCGGTTTCCTGGGGCTCAAAATGCCCGACCGCCTCACCCATCCCCTGGACCTGGAGTTCATAAGGCGCCAGTACCTGACCTTTTATTCCATCGCGGGGGTTGCGCTCCTGCTGGCCACCCTGGTGACCCTCATTTTGTCGCGCCGGCTGCTCTCGCCGGTGAAAAAACTGGCGGAAGGCACCCGTGCCCTGACCCTGCGCCGATTCGAAACGCGCATTGCGGTCGAGGGGTGCGACGAGCTTGCCCAACTCGCGCAGGACTTCAACCTCATGGCGCAGGGGATGGAAAAATACGAGCAGATGCGCCGGCAGTGGCTTGCCGATATTTCCCACGAACTCAGGACGCCGCTGGCCATCCTGCGCTGCGAGATCGAAGCCATGCAGGACGGGGTGAAGGAGATGACGCCGGAGGCCCTGGCCTCGCTTCATTTCGAGATCCTGCACCTGGGGCGCATCGTGCAGGACCTCCACGAACTGTCGCTCATCGAGTCGGAAGCCGTCCCCGACGAACAGACGGCCGTCGAACCCATCGAGCTTCTGGACGAGGTGCTGCGATCGTTCAAGACGCGGTTCGAGCAGCGCGGGCTGCGCATCGACGCCTCGCCAAAAGATTCGAAGCCGGCCTTCGTCCTGGCCGACACCGACCGGCTGAAGCAGCTTTTCTCCAATATACTCGAAAACACGCTGCTCTATGTCGATGTGCCGGGCGTACTCAAGATCCGGTACGAGTTCCCGGAGGGCTCCGTGGGTATCCACTTCGAAGATACCGGCCCGGGCGTGCCCGAAGAATCGGTGGGGCGCCTGTTCGACCGCCTCTACCGGGTGGACAAGGCCAGGGGGCGTTCGCACGGGGGCAGCGGCCTGGGCCTGGCCATCTGCCGGAGCATCGCGGAGCGGTTTGGGGGCCGGATCGAGGCCGCCAACGTCAAACCGGCGGGCTTGAGGATCAGCGTTTATTTTCCGGTGTTGTAACGATGGTGCGCCGCCGGTGCGGCAAAATCCCGGCGGCCGCAACTGCAAGTGAGGCAAAAAAATGGCGGACGGTACGATCCTCATCGTGGAGGACGAAGTCAAAATAGCCAACATACTGAAAGCCTACCTGGTGAAGGCCGGCTACAAGGTAGGCTGCCTCGACCGCGGGGATGCGGTCGTGCCTTTCGTGCGGCAAAACCAGCCGGCCCTGATTTTGCTGGATATCATGCTTCCCGGAGCCGACGGAATCGAAGTCTGCCGCGAGATAAGAAAGTTCTCGGACATCCCGATCATCATGATCACCGCCCGTGTGGAGGAGATCGACCGGCTGGTGGGGCTGGAAATGGGAGCCGACGACTATGTGTGCAAGCCGTTCAGCCCCAGGGAGGTCGTCGCCCGCGTCAAGGCCGTGCTGCGAAGGTACGGCTCGCCCAGGACCGACAAGGCGTCCGATGCCGGCGAAGTCTGCCTCATCGAGGACACCCACCAGGTTTTTGCGGCCGGAAACGAACTGAAGCTCACCCCGTGCGAGTACAACCTGCTCAAGACTTTCCTCGGCCGCCCCGACCGCATTTTTTCGAGAAACGAGCTGATCAGCGTGGTGCAGGGATACGATTTTGACGGCTACGACCGGACCATCGACTCCCACGTGAAAAATCTCCGTAAAAAGATCGCCAAATACCTTCCCCACCGGGAAATTATCAGCACCGTCTACGGTTTCGGCTATAAATTCAACAGCCAGGCCAACCGGAAGTCGGAAATGAAAGACTAGTATCCGGAAGCACCAGCCCCGCCCCTTTTCTCCTCGCCGCCCGAGCGGCGGAGGCGAAGCCCTGCCAAATCCCGGCTTTACAAAAATTTACTTAATAGAAACAATACGTTACTCTGGCAAGCCCGCATTTTGCTTTTACCTCTCGTGGCCGAAGATCCAATCTTACAAACCGTCCAACGAAAGGAAAAGACAATGGTAAGTTCAATTGGATCCGTGGGAGGAACGAGTACGGATTACGTTTCTCAGATGCGGGAGAACATGTTCAAGACCCTGGACACCAGCGGGGACGGCACGCTCGACCAGTCCGAAATCTCCGCGGCCCTGGGCACCACATCGGGGGACAGCGACGCATCCAGCCTCATCTCGGAGCTCGATTCGGATGGCGACGGTGCCCTGAGCCAGCTCGAACTCGATGCGGGAATATCCAAGCTGCACCAGGAGATGAAGCAGGGGCAGGCCGGAGGCGGAGACGGAGGGGATCTCTTCCAGAAGATCGACACCAACGGTGACGGCTCGGTCAGCAAGGAAGAGTTCATATCCAACCGTCCGGAAGACGTCAGTGAATCAGATGCCGAGCAGATGTGGAGCCAGCTCGATACGGAGGACACGGGCAGCCTGACCGAGAGCCAGTTCCAGTCGGCCATGAGCAAGACGGGGCCGCCTCCGGGACCTCCTCCGGCCGGTGCCGGAGAGGAGGATGATTCCGACCAGGTGACCACGGCAAGCGCCTCCGAGAGTACTTCGACCAGTGGAACGGAAGAAACCGACAGCACCGAGGAGACGAGCACCGATTCCCTCCTCAAGCAACTGCTCAGCTCGGCCATGACCAAGTACCTGGCAAGCACTTCGGACTATCTTAACCAGGCTTTTTCGAGCAGCACGTTGACTTCTTACGCCTAAGCGGGCGGTAAGAGGGGAAAAAACTGCAGCGTCCGGGGTCGATAATTGCCGCCCGGAACCGCCGGGTGGGCGATTGGCCCCGTGTCGCGCAGCGTTTGCGGCGAAAAGTTTCGGGATAACGGGGGAGACGGCCGCCCCCGCCTTATTGCGTGGTCAATCGTTTACCACCGCCGGTTTTGCCCGGCGTGCCGGGTCGATGTTACCGGTAAACCGGCTCCGAAAACCCGAACTTGTGCCGCGGCATCCTGAGCAATTGTGCTCAAAATGGTATCGAAACAGTGCTTTAAAGGCGTGGGGGCGCGTTGCCCCCGCCCCCCCACGCCGCTTCCTCCAATCCCTGCCGAAGAGTGCCGTGTTGCATCCCCGATGATGCGTTATCATTTCCATTGATCCTCCGGGTGAATTCTGATTTCATTAGTCGCTCGCCCCAGGGGGGCATGGCGCGTATTTTATTCCGTGAAGGTGGAGAAGGCCCTGATGGATGAACACAAGGAAATACCTGAAGACGAAATGATGGAAGAAGAAACGGGGGAAGAAGAAAGCTTCGCCGAGCTTTTGGAAGGAAACCTCGCAAAACCCGCCCGGTTCGAGCCCGGGCAGAAAGTACGGGGCAGGATCGTCAAGATATCCGCCGAATGGATCTTCCTGGATCTCGGGGGGAAAAGCGAGGGTTACCTCGACCGCAAGGAGCTGCTGGATGCGGACGGCAATCTCACGGTAAAAGAGGGCGAGTTCGTCCAGGCTTATTTCCTTTCTTCCGGTGGCGAGGGGATGCGGTTCACCACGCAGATCACGGGCACCGATGCCGGGCGGCGCCACCTGGAAGACGCCTGGCGGAGCGGGATCCCCGTGGAGGGCCTGGTCGAAAAGGAAATCAAGGGCGGCTTCGAAATCCGGATAGCCGGCGGGCTGCGCGGCTTCTGTCCCTACTCCCAGATGGGGCTCCACCGGGCGGCCGGTGCGGACGACGTCGTCGGCCGGCACGTGACGTTCAGGATCACGCAGTTCGACGAAAAGGGAAGAAACATCGTTTTGTCGAACCGTGCGGTCCTGGAAGAAGAACTCCAGCGGCAGAGGGAGGAGCAGAAGAGCGCGCTCCACGAAGGCATGCGGGTGAGGGCGGTGGTCTCTTCGATCCATAATTTCGGCGCGTTCGTCAAAGTGGGCAGCCTGGAAGGGCTGGTTCCCATATCGGAGATCGGGTGGGAACGGGTGGAGGACATCGGCCGGGTGCTGAGCGTGGGCCAGGAAATCGAAGTGGTGGCCATGAAGCTGGACTGGGAGAAAAACCGCCTCTCCTTCAGCCTGAAACAAACGCTGCCGGACCCGTGGGACAGCGTCGAGAGGGATTTTCCCCAGGGCTCGGTCCACAGCGGCACGGTAGCCCGGCTGACCAATTTCGGCGCGTTCGTGACCCTCGGGCCGGGCGTCGACGGACTGCTCCACATATCGAAGCTGGGGGGCGGCAAGAAAATCCGGCATCCGCACGAAGTGGTGGAAAAGGGACAGACCATCGAGGTCAAGATCGAAAACATCGACGTGGAAAACAAGCGAATCTCGCTGTCCCGTGCCAGTGCGGACCAAGCGGAAGACCAGGGGGAAGAAAGCCGCGATTATTCGAAATACCTGAAAGAAAAATCCGGGTCCATGGGGACTTTCTCGGACCTTCTCAAGGCAAAGCTGGACAACGGGACAAAGAAGTAAGCCCCGCCTCGGGAAGATACATGCCTGGACGGCGGCCGCACCCGGAGGGCTGCGGCCCCGCCTATCCATGCCGGGCCGCGAGGCCCCTTACCTGTGCGTATCCCCCAGGTTTATCGCCTGGATCTGTACTTCCTGCTTTTCTTCCGGGCCCGTATCCGTTTCGATGGTCAACCGGGTCTCGATCCTGCCGCCGGCCGGGATGTTTTGCATCTTGGGAGTCACCTCCAGGCTGAACCCCGATTGGCCGGGCAGAGGCGACTGCACCACGGTGACGATCCGCTCGTCGTAGGTGCATTTCAGGATCTTGAAGGCCCGGTTGAGGTTGTCTTTGACCAGCACCTTCCCGGTGATCACCCCCTGGTCGGGCGAAAGCCTTCCCAGGATGAGTATCGTGGGCCGGACGGCGATTTCCCCTTCGACGTTTCCGCTCACCCAGACAGTCAGCTCCGGTTTTTCCGAAAAATCGGTATGAAGCGTGATGCTTCCCCGGTAGTTTCCATGCCGGGCCTTGTTGGATATCCTGATCCGGTAATGGTGCCCGTCTTCCACCGTTTCCAGCCCGTAGGCGACCTTGCCGCCCAGGTCATCTTCCACCTTGCGGATACGAAACGGATGCGAGGTGGAAACGAAATCGACGACCTTCTCCTTCAGGTTTTCGGGCATCCCCTGGAAACTCACCGTCTTTTCGGGCAAAACCGCGATCAGGGGGGTGACCGTGCCCTCCAGGTACAGGACGACGCGGGGGTGGGCGGGGTCGTCGCTGATGACGGTTGCGGTTTTTTTGACGTAGCCCTGGAACCCGCTCACGTCCAGCTTCAAGGTGACCTTGCCCTCGCCGCCGGGAGGGATCGTCCTGTCGAACCGGGCGATGGTGCAGCCGCAGCCGGGCTTGACGTCCCTGATATTGAGCGTGGTCCCGCCGGTGTTTTGGACCGCGAAATCGTGCAGCACCGGCGCCGTTTCCAGGTGGTCCCCGAAGTTGAAACCGGTTTCCGAGATGACGATGGAAGGAGCGGCCGGGGCGGCGAGCACCACGGGAGTGCAGCACAGCCCGAACCATCCCGCCAGGGTTAAAAGCAGCTTGAGTCTTCTGTTCATGGGATCTCCACCTGTCCTGAGATACCGGGCGCTCGGCGCCCGAATTTTTATCCTTGCGCTTTATACACACTTGGAAAAGGGTCGCAAGAAAATTCCGGAAAACTCCCCGAGGAGAACCGCGGACATGTTTTTGGCGATGGGTTTTAAAATATAATTGACAGGGACACGTTGTTGCAGTAGCAATTCAATTTACGCAGATAGTTGCCTCACCAGGTACCGCAAGGTTTAATAGGGAATCCCGTTAAATTCGGGAACGGTCCCGCCGCTGTAAATGGGAACGAAATCCGGTTACGCCACTGTTTCGGTCGACCGAAGCGGGAAGGCCCGGAAAGTAGGGCGATCCATGAGTCAGAAGACCTGCCTGGGGAGAGAAGATCTACCGGTGCGTGGAAATACCGGTTAGACTGCCGAAGGATCAAGTGAAGCAGGGTGCAATCCTTAGGGCGTAGAGCTCTAAGGATTTTTTTTTGGTCCGTGTCCGTGGCCCTCGAAACGCTGCCGACGGGGAGGAAAGCGGCTGCGGCTCGGGGAATCGGGGGAAACACCTTTGGCAGGAACCGTCGTTGACTTTGAAGGAGGGCCATTGAGAAACGCAGGCGGGTAACCCGCACCACCGGAAATCGAAACGGGCTATGGGACAAAAATGCCCGTTCCAAGGGAAGGAAGTGAGAATCTTCCGCCGCCCCGCGACTGTGATCGGGACGAAAGCCGCCAGGATGCCACTGTCACGCCCAAGGCATGACGGGAAGGCGCGGTGAGTAGGATGAACGTGAGCCAGTAGACCTGAACGGGACAGAACCTTGTTACATCCCCGAGGGGGGATAGGAGGTTTTTCTCTGATGCGTTTTCCATTTACGAAAACTCCGCGCACCATCTTCGCCATCACCGCTCTTTGCGTCCTCTGGACGTCGGGGCCTTTGCCGGCACGGGCCCAGGAACCTGCCACCCAGGAAAAAAGCGAAGGGGACACCGTACGGCCCCCGGACTCCAAGGAACAGGAAACCGCCAGCCTGGAGCCCATGGTCGTGACCGCCACCAGGGTCGAAACGCCGCTGTCGCAGGTAACGAAAAGCGTGAGCGTGGTCACCAAAAAGGACCGCAACGATCAGGAGCAGTATTTCATTCCGGAACTCCTGGCCAACGAGCCGGGGGTCGTCCTGCAGCGCAACGGCGGGCTGGGGCAGTTTACCACCCTCAGTATCCGCGGCGCACCGGCGGAGTTCGTCCAGTTCCAGTACAACGGACTGCCGCTCCGGGATGCCGCCGACACCCAGACCACCATGCAATACTTTATCGAAGACCTTTATTCGGGCGGCAATCTTCAGCAGATCGAAGTCCTCAAAGGTCCCCAAAGCACCCTGTACGGCTCCCAGGCCATCGGCGGGGTGATCAACATCATCCCGGAAAAATGGAAGCGCGGGATGGGGGCGGAAGTGCGCAGCGAATTCGGGGAAAATTCCACCTTTATCGAGCACGGGCGTTTTTATTACGGACAGGACCGGCTCTACCTGGATTTCAACCCGATCTATATCACCACCGACGGCCACAAAAACGGCGGACAACACGGTTTCTGGTACGATAACCTGGGGTTTACGGCGGGGGCGGGCTACCGCATCACGCCGGACATTACCGTCGAATACAGCTCCATGCTCTTCGATACCGACCTGGCTCTTTCCGAAACGAGCCCCAGCCTGGACGCCAACGGCAACCTGGTGAAAAACACCGCCTCCCCCGACCAGCACCGGGAGGGGCTGATCGCCCAGCACGGCCTCACCATGAACCACGCCGTTTCGGACTGCTGGAGCTACACCCTGAAGGGGGCCTATACGGAAACTCAGCGCCATTACTTCTGGTCGAAGACAGCCGGCAACCAGTCCAACTACGACGGCTCCACCTACTACATCGAAACGCAGCACAATATTAAAATCACCGACTGGCTCGGTTTCGTCGCCGGATTCGATTTCGAGCGGGCCAACTACGACGGCCGCGAACCGAACGACCCCAGTACCGACGATTACAGCTCGGTGAACTACAAGGAAAACTGGAACACCTACGACCTGTTCGGGCAGGCCAGCCTGAAGCTGCTCGACGAATCGCTGTTTTTCAACTTCGGAGGCCGTTTCAACGACACCGAGAAATTCGACTCCAAACTGGTCGGAGAAGCTTCCGCGGCCTACATCTTCAAACAAACCGGCACCAAGCTCCACAGCCACATCGGCTCCGGGTACCGGACGCCCTCGCTTTATGAAATCTACGGCGGATACGTCTACAACGGCACCCTGATCACCATCGGCAACCCGAATCTCAAGCCCGAGGAGAGCCTGGGCTGGGAATTCGGCGTCGAGCAGCCGTTTTTCGGCAACAAAGTGAAGATGGGGGTGACCTGGTTCCACACCGATTTCGACGATCTCATCACCTACGACGGCCTGCTCAACCGGTACTCCAATGCGGACAAGGCCGAAGCCGAAGGCATTGAAAGCTACGTGCGCATCACGCCGTGGAAATGGCTGAAGATGGATTTTGCGTACACGTATATGGACTCGACGGTCAAGGATGAGGGCGAATGGGTGAGAAGGTCGTACCTGCCCCGCAACAAGATCAGCAGCATGGTCACCCTGATGCTCCCCCACGACCTGACGACCTCCCTGCGGATCTCGTGGCAGGACGAAAAGATCGTTCCGCTCTACGATCCCAGCTACAACAGCGTGAGGTGGAAGGAACCGGCCGTGGTCACCGTGGACCTGGCCGCCACGTACACATTATTCAAGAAATATCAACTGTTTGCACGGATTGATAACCTTTTTGACGAGGACTACACGGAAAACGCGTACGTCATGCCGGGAAGAACGGTCCTGGGGGGCCTGAAACTGACCTTCTGAAAAAAGGCGGCCGTTCGCGCCCGCCGAGGCCGTCACGGAACGCTCCGGCAGCCATCACGTCCGCGGTGCGAATCGCGGGGAGGGGCTGCCGGATGCCTCCGGCGGGCGGCAGCAGGTAAGAAAATGAAACGAATTGCCGTGTACGGGAAAGGGGGGATCGGCAAGTCCACCCTTTCGGCGAACCTGTCCGCCGCCCTGGGATTGGCGGGATGCCGGGTGCTCCAGGTGGGGTGCGACCCGAAGCAGGATTCCACCCGATTGCTGCTCGGAGGGAAAACCATCGTGACGGCGCTCGATTATCTGCGCGGAACGCCGCCGCAGGAACGGCGTCTCGAAGCGGTCGTCCACTCCGGGTTTGCCGGGGTGTCGTGCGTGGAGGCGGGCGGGCCGGAACCGGGCGTGGGGTGCGCCGGGCGCGGGATTCTCAGCGCTTTCGATCTCCTGGAGCAATTGGGCATCGAGCGCCTCCGGCACGATCTGGTCCTCTATGACGTTTTGGGAGACGTGGTGTGCGGCGGGTTCGCCGTGCCGCTGCGGGACGGGTACGCCGAGCTGGTGTTCATCGTGACTTCCGGGGAGTTCATGGCGCTCTACGCGGCCAACAACATCCTGCGGGGCATTCGAAATTTCGAAGGGCGGGGGCCCCGCGTGGGAGGCATCCTGTTCAACGAGCGCGGCCTGGCCGGCGAATCGGAGCGGGTGGAGCGCTTCGCCGAAGCGGTCCGGCTTCCCATCGTGGCCAGGTTTCCGCGAACCGGGCTTTTCAGCGATGCGGAACAGGAAGGCCGGACCATTGTCCAGTCGCGCCCCGAAAGCCAAATCGCCGGTCTTTTCCGGGATTTTGCTCGATACGTGCTTCAGGATCCGCCGCAGCTGCCCGCCTGTCCCCTCACGCCCGCCGAATTGGAGCGGGCGGTTCACGGTGTTTCCTTGGGAAGGGGTGTCGAAACAGGCGGGATGGGGGCGAACGGGGACGGCGCTTCGCGGGAGTCGGGGAGGGCCGTCCTTCAGTGCGTTGGGC
>LUZZ01000013.1 GCA_001603845.1 Syntrophobacterales bacterium Delta_01
AGCGTGTCGGTGCGGGTGGTGAACACCTGGATGCTTCCCTCACCCGATTCCAGCGGGAAGAAAAGCCGGCTCCCGGTGCTCTTCCCGATCCAGTTCTGCTGCATCACCAGCACGCGTTCCGGCCAGCCGGGCATCTTGTACGTGTAATCGAGCAGTTCCTCCACGTAGTCGGTTATCTTGAAAAACCACTGCTCCATTTCCTTCTGGACGACCGGCTCGTCGCAGCGCCAGCACGCCCCGCCCTCCACCTGTTCGTTTGCCAGCACGGTCTGGCACCGCGGGCACCAGTTCACGTACGAACTTTTGCGGTAGGCGAGCCCCCGCTCGAACATTTCCAGGAAAAACCGTTGCTCCCACCTGTAGTAGTCGGGATCGCAGGTGGCGAACTCGCGCGACCAGTCGTAGGAGAAACCGAGCTTCTTGAGCTGGTTTCGCATGTAGTCGATGTTGTCGTAGGTCCATTTCGCGGGATGCGTCCCGGCCTTTATGGCGGCGTTTTCGGCGGGCATTCCGAATGCGTCCCAGCCCATGGGGTGCAGCACGTTGTAGCCGTTCATCCGCAGAAACCGGGCCACCACGTCGCCGATCGTATAGTTTCGCACGTGCCCCATGTGGATCCGGCCGGAAGGATAGGGGAACATCTCCAGCAGGTAATATTTCTTCCTGCCCCTGTCTTCGCCCACTTTGAAAACTTGCGACTTTTCCCAGTATTCCTGCCATTTTTTTTCAATGGATTTGGGGGAATATTTCAGTTCCATCAGCCTTCCTTCTATTTCGATAAAGCGTGCCGGGCCGTTGCAATGCCGGGCCGGTCCCCGCGATGTGAAAATCCCGCAAATGGCTACCCCGTGTATTTGGTCTAAAAGGCAGAGAAAATCAAATTAAAATAGCAGATAAGGCGGGAAATTGGAACAGTGCGGAAATCCTCGGCACGGCCGGACCGCGCTTCCGTCCGGAGTGTGGGAACCGGCGGGAATGGCAAAGACACCGGATTCCCGCCCGGAAGCGTAGCGGGAACGAGCGTTTTGTCGGGGATCCCCTGAATGGGTTACATGACGGGCATCGAGAGAGTTTGTTGCTCCATTATGCAGCCCCTTCAGGGCAGAAAGCTCATCACCGGCCGGATTTCCCAGGGCGGCGCTTTCGCTGACCCCGGGCTGATCTATTGAGCCCCTTCGGGGCGAAGACACCGGCAGTAATTATCATCCCTTGAATCACGGTCTAGGAAAATCTGCCTTCGCTCTGCTGCGCATTCGGGTAATAGGCCCCAAAACCGTGCCCCCCCTGCACGACTCTACACGAGCAGAGGTAAAAAACGGGCAGGGGCAAAACGGATGCTGCGGCGGTCAGGAAATCTTGCCGCCCGGCGTGACGTCCTGCTCGGGAACGAGGAGCTTGAGACCCTCGCCGTCGCGCACGGCAAGGACCATCCCGTGGGATTCGACCCCCATGAGCTTTGCCGGTTTGAGGTTGGCGACGATCACCACCTGTTTTCCGACAAGCTCTTCCGGGGAATAGCTCTTGGCGATGCCGGCCACCACCTGCCGTTTTTCCCCGATGTCCACCATGAGCTTTACCAGCTTTTCGGACTTGGGGACCCTTTCGGCGCTTTCGATGCGGCCGATGCGCAGGTCGATCTGCCGGAAGGCCTCGATGTCGATTGCTTCGGCGGGGGCCACCGGTTCAGGGGCTTTGGGGGCGGATTTTGCCGCTTTTTCGGGAGCTTTTTTGGCGGCCGGCTTATCGGCTTTTTCCGCCTTTTTGCCGGATGCGGCGTCGATTCTCGGGAAAAGGGCCTCACCCTTGGAAACCGCATCGCCTTCCTTCAGCCCTCCCCAGCGCGTGTCTTCGGAAAGCCGCAGGTCGAGCGCCTTTTTGGGAACTCCCAGGCGCTCCAGCATCTTCTCGGACGTCGCAGGCATGAAAGGCGCCACCAGCACGGCCACCGTCCGGTTTACCTCCAGCAGGGTGCGCATGACGGTTTGGAGGCGCGGTTTGAGGTTTTCCTCCCGTGCAAGGGTCCACGGACCGACGTAGTCGATGTACTTGTTCGCCGCCCCGATGCACTCCCAGATGGCGATGAGCGCCTTGTGGAAGCCGAGCCTGGGGATTTCGGCCGAAAACTGCGCCACCGCTTCATCGGTTTTTCCCTTGAGGTCTCTATCCATGGCGTCCGGTTCGGACCCGAAAGGCGGTATTGTGCCCGCGAAGTATTTTTCGGTCATGGCCAGGGTGCGGCTGAAAAGATTTCCGAGGTCGTTGGCCAGGTCGGCGTTGATGCGCTGCACCAGGGCGTCCTGGCTGAAGTTGGCGTCCAGCCCGAACACCATCTCCCGGAGCAGGAAGTAGCGGAAGGCGTCGAGGCCGTAGGCGGGGATCATGTCCAGGGGCTTGACCACCGTGCCGTGGCTTTTGCTCATCTTGCCTTCGTCGGATGTCCAGTAGCCGTGCACGTTGAGGTTCCGGTACATGGGGATGCCGGCCGCCTGCAGCATGGTTGGCCAGTAGATCCCGTGGGGCTTGAGGATGTCCTTGGCGATCACGTGCCGGACCGCGGGCCAGAATTTGTGGAAAAGTTCCCCGTCGGGGTAGCCCAGGGCCGACACGTAGTTGATGAGGGCATCGAACCACACGTAAGTGACGTACCGCTTGTCGAAGGGCAGGGGAATTCCCCAGCTCAGCCGTTCGACGGGGCGGGAGATGCACAGGTCTTCGAGCGGTTCCCGGAGGAAGGCCAGCACCTCGTTTTTGTAGCGTTCCGGGCGGATGCAGTCCGGATGTTCTTCCAGGTAGCGGATCAGCCAGTCCTGGTACTTGCTCATCCGAAAAAAATAGTTGGCTTCCTCCCGCTCGACGGGCGGCCGGTTGTGGTCCGGGCACTTGCCGTCCACCAGTTCGCGCTCGGTATAAAACCGCTCGCACCCCACGCAGTACAGGCCCTTATAGGAGCTGAAATAAATCTCCCCCGCGTCGTATACCTTCTGCAGCACGTACTGAACGATCCTGATATGCTCGGCGTCCGTGGTGCGGATGAACTTGTCGTTGGTGATGCCCAGCCCCGGCCACGTATCCCTGAAAAGCGCGCTGATCCGGTCGGCGTAGGCCTTGGGTTCCACGCCCGCTTCCTGGGCCGCCTGGGCGATCTTGTCCCCGTGCTCGTCGGTGCCCGTCAGGAAGAAGGTTTCGTGTCCCATCAGCTTGTGGAACCGGTTCATCACGTCCGTGACGATGGTGGTATAGGCATGCCCTATGTGAGGTTCCGCGTTGACGTAGTAGATCGGTGTCGTGACGTAAAATCGCTCCATCTGCACTCCCGGAAGATTTTATGGACCACGGAGCACACGGACGACACGGAGAACCGCCGGGGCGGTTCCGACGACCCCCTGGCACTCCTCTGCGCTCTCCGCGACCTCCGTGGTGGATGCTACTTTTTATTCGGACACTTGCAATCGCCGTTGCAGTCCCTGTTTACCTTTATTTCGATTTCTTTTCCGTCCGCTTCGAGTTGCACGGTGTAGGAGCCGCCCATCACGTTCTGGCGGATCACCTTGCCCCTGCCTTCGGACACTTCGATTTTCTTGCCCAGCTTGGGCATGTCTTTTTTAAGTTCCCGGTAGGTCTCGTGCTCGTATTGGAGGCAGCACATGAGCCTGCCGCAGGCGCCGGATATCTTGGCCGGATTGAGGCTCAGGTTCTGTTCCTTGGCCATCTTTATGGATACCGCGTGAAAGTTTCTGAGAAACGATGCGCAGCAAAGCGGCCGCCCGCAGCCCCCCAGCCCCCCGACCATCTTGGCCTGGTTGCGTATCCCGATCTGCCGGAGCTCGACCCTGGTGCGAAGCCTGCGCACGAGGTCCTTGAGCAGTTCCCGGAAATCCACCCGGCCGTCGGCCGTGAAGTAGAAGATGATCTTGCTCCCGTCGAAAAAATATTCGACGTCCACCAGGCACATCGGAAGGTCATGGGCGGCGATACGCTCCAGGCAATAGGTCTTGGCGTCCACCTCGACGTCCATGTTGTTGAAGTGCTGGCGGATTTCGCTTTCGATGGCCGGCCTGTCAATTTTTTTGACGTCTTCGGGATGGATGCGCGGGTCGCGCGGATGCGGCGCCTCCACCACTTTCCCCAGCCCTACCCCCTGTTCGGTATTGACGATGACGTAATCGTCCTTCCTGGGATTGTATTCGCCGGGATCAAAGTGGTAGATCCTGCCTCCCTTTCGAAAACGAATTCCAATCACCTTGTCCATAAACGGAATCCTTTACGGCCAGGCAGACACCTTCCAGGGTCAGTTGCAGGTTCGCGTTCACCTTGAGGTTCTGCATCGCCTGTTCTATATCTTTGTAGAGCAAAAACAGGCTCTCGGGAGCAACTCGCCGAGCCGCCTCTTTCGTTTTGTCCGAAATCGAAAACGTGAGCGGATGATCTGCGCCGGTGCGCAACAGGATGAGGTCGCGGACCCACAGCCGGGCGCACTCCAGGTCCTGTTCCACGTCTTCCCGCGCCGCCTTCCCCGCCCATTCGGAAACTGTCTGAAATAAATCAAGAATCGGGAGTCCGTCAAGCTTTTCCAGGTTGTGCACCACTTTTGTCCACCCGGCGATCCGGTCCTCTTCGGTAAGCCAGCGGGCTTTCTCGATACTCCCCGCCGAAAGGCGGGCGATCTCGGCGACCCGGTCCGGCGGCAGCCCGGACTGGCGCTCCACGAATTCCGCCACGATGGTATCGTCCAGCGGCTGGAACCGCACATGGCAGCACCGGGAGACTATGGTCGGCAGGAGCATCTGGGCTTCGGGGGCGAGCAGGATGAAGACGTTTCCCGGAGGAGGTTCCTCCAGGATCTTGAGGAGAGCGTTGGCCGCCTGTTCCAGGAGCTTTTGCGCGTCCCGGATGATGACCACCCGCCATTTGCCCTCGAAGGGCCGGAATCGGAAACGCTCGCGCAGTTCCCGGATCTGGTCGAGCTTTATGGACGCCCCGTCGCTTCGCACCTGGATCAGGTCGGGATGCACGCCCTCGGAAATCTTGTTGCACGGCCCGCACCGGCCGCAGGCATCGAACTCCACGGGCCGGACGCATTCGAGCACCCGGGCAAATTCCACGGCCGCCGCCAGTTTCCCGGTCCCCGGCATGCCCGTGAAAAGGAAAGCGTGCGGAATCGCATCCTTTTTGACAAGCTGCTTCAAAAACCTCACCGCTCTTTGCTGACCCGCAACATCGCCCAGCGCCATGAAGACCTTTCCTGGATAGTCGATACCGGATACTCGACGCCGGACATCCGCCATCTGTCATCCGTTTACCCGTTAGCCGGTTTTTCGTCCTGTTCCCCGTGGCCCGGTTCGGCGTCCCCCATGCGAGGGAAGCCCCGGAAAAAATGCCTCCCGAATATAGTATCGTAACCCGTCCAGGTGCTTTCTTCATCCCCGAGCGCGGACAGAATGCGGCGAATGGCGTTTATTTTGGCGTCAAGGTCGTCCGCGCAGTGCAGAGCGAAGGCTTCCTTGCTCGCCGGAAGCTTCACGGCCCCGAACTGGGCCTCGCCGTGGTGGCTGAGGATCAGGTGCTTGAGCAGCAGGGCGGTCTCCTCCGGGAAACCGTCGACGGCCGCGATTTTTTCCTCCACCATCCGGGTGCCGAGCACCATGTGTCCCACCAGCCGCCCGGCGTCCGAGTAGTCGATGTGGGTTTCGTAGACGAATTCCTCTATCTTCCCGATATCGTGAACGAAAGCGCCCATGAGCAGCAGATCGCGGTCCAGGTCCGGGTAGTGGTTGCAGATCCGGTAGATGAGCGTTACGACCGAGACGGTGTGTTCGAGCAGGCCGCCGATGTAGGCGTGGTGCATGGCCCGGGCGGCGGGGCAGAGCTTGAAACGGGCCATGAGGCCCGTGTCGGCCAGGAACCTATCCCAGAGGCTTTTCAGCCACGGGTCTGAGAGATTGGCCAGCAACTTTTGGAGTTGTTCGAAGAGCAGTTCCCGGTCATAGGGGCACACGGGCAAAAAATCGGACGGATCGAAGCCTCCGGGCGGGACCGGCAGGACCTCGACCACGTTCAGTTGCAGCTTTTCCTGGTACAGTTCGCTCCTGGCCTTGACGAAAACGATGTCCCCGGTCCGAAACTCCCCGGCCGCCTCGGCCGCTTTGTCCCACATCTTCGCAATCACCGCGCCCGTCTTGTCGGAGAATTTCAAATGCAGGTACTGGGTGCCGTTTCGGGCGGTCCTCAACTGTTTGTCCGCCGCGACGAACAGGGAGACGACGTCCTGGTTGGGTTTTATTTCGGATATGAACAGCTTGGACATGCGGATTGGTCCTTTCCAAATCCGGCCCATCCTAGTATATCCGTGAGACGCAGTCAAACCGCCAGTCACGCGGCGGCGGGCGGAGCGGGGGCGTTCCCGGTCAAGAAATCCTTGCGGCCGCGGGCGCGAGAGTTTATACAAACTGGTTTAATGCCAAGCGCTCCCGCTGCCCGCAGGAGAACCGAAAAAACGGCGGCGCGCCCTGTCGGCCGGTATACCGAAAACACGAAAGAATACGAATGCCTGCCAAGATTTTGATAATTATCATAATATTGGCCCTTCCGCTGCTGCCCACTTTCTGGGCTATCCTGGATATCCCCAGGCGAAGGTTTTCGAGCACCAGGGCCAAGGTGATCTGGTTTGCCGTCGTGTCCACTTTGCCGTTTGTGGGGGCGATGATTTATATTCTTCTGGTCCGGCGCAATACTCAGCCCATCGAATAAGAAAAATTACTCCGCACGGAAGGGGAACACGCAACATGCTTGATTTCGTAAGACAACACGCCAGGTCATGGCTCGTCAAGGTCGCCCTCGCGCTCATCATCCTGGTATTCATTTTCTGGGGCGGCTACGCCTACCATTCCCGCAACGAAACGGAAATGGCCAAGGTCGGCGACCACTACATCAGCAACGCCGAATTCAACGACGCCTACGACAACGTGAGGGAACGGTACCGGCGCCAGCTCGGGTCTTCCTTCTCCGATGAACTGCTGCAGAAGATGGGGGTCCGGAAGCAGTTGCTCGAAGGCCTCATCAATCGGCAGTTGGTGCTCCAGGGTGCGGAGGCGCTGGGCCTTACGGCGACGGTGGACGAAGTCCGGCGCGGCATCATGGCGCTTCCCGTCTTCGCCCAGGAGGGCCGGTTCGACCAGAAGCTCTACGAGGCCTATCTCCGCCAGATGCGCACCACCCCCGAAACTTTCGAGCGGGACATGGCGGACCAGATTACCGCCCAGAAGGTGGAAGCGTTTATCCGAAACACCGCGCTGGTCACCGAAAACGAGATCATGGCCAGCTACCACTTCAACCGGGACCAGATCCGGCTGGCCTACGTGCTCCTCGACCCCAGGTCCTTCGAGGACAAGGTCACGGTGGACGATGCCGCGCTCAAGACCTTCTACGAGAAAAACCTGACCAGGTACATGGACCCCGAAAAGCGCGAAATCGCCCACGTGACCATCAATGCCCTCGAACTGGCAAAAGATATTCCGATTACCGACCAGGAGGCCAAGGATTACTACGAGAGCCACCAGGACACGTACAAGAAGGAAAAAGAAGTCCGGGCCCGGCACATCCTTTTCAAGCTCAAAGAGAATGCGTCCGAACAGGAAGTGAACAAGGTGCGGGCCGAGGCCGAAAAGGTGCTTGAACAGGCCAAGCAGGGGAAGGATTTCGCCGAACTGGCCAAGAAATACTCGCAGGATGAAGGGAGCGCCAAAAACGGGGGCGAACTCGGGTTTTTCACCAAAAAGCAGATGGTGCCCGAGTTTGCCGATGCGGCGTTTGCGCTCAAGCCGGGGCAGATCAGCGGCCTGGTAAGAACCGCGTTCGGGTTCCACATCCTCAAGGTGGAAGAGGTGCACGAGGCCCGGACGACGCCCTTTGACGAGGCAAAAGACAATATCATCCACATCCTGAAGCTGCAGAAGGCCCAGGACCTGGCGTTTTCAAAGGCCAGGGAGCTGCGCGACCTGGCCTATGCCCGCAAGGACATCCAAAAGGCCGCGCAGGAGCTGAACATTCCTTTTACCGGCACGGTGTGGATCGAGGCGCGGGGGGAATCCCAACAATTCCCGCCCCAGCTTACGGGAAAGCTATTCGAGATGGCGCAGGGGGACATCAGCGACCCCTTCGAGCTGCCCAACGGGTTTGAGGTCGCCCAGGTGAAGGCCATCAAGGCGCCGCAGCAACTCACGCTCGACCAGGTAAAGGACCGGGTCACCAAGGACTACAGGGCGGCGGAAGCCAGGGTGCTTGCCGAGAAAAAGGCATCCGAAGTGCTGAAGCTGGCCTCGGAGAAAAAGAACCTCGCGGAAGCCGCCGGGCAGGAAAAGCTCACGGTCCGGCAAAGCGGGTTGTTTTCCCGCGAAAACCCCGACAAGGACCTCAAGCTGCTTCGGGGCGAGAGCCTCAACAAGGCGTTCGGCCTGACCATGGCCAATCCGTTTCCGGATTCGCCCCTGGAGCTGGGCAACCGGTTCGTGGCGTGCCAGCTTCAGGAGAGCAAGCCGGCGCCGCAGCCTTCCCCGGAGGAGACCGCCAAGATCTCCGACACGCTTCTGCGGGAAAAGCAGGTGGGGTTGTGGCAGGCGTGGATCATCGGCCTGCGCAAAAGCATCGAAATCAAGAGGTTCCGAGACGTCTAGCCGGAGTTGAAACGATAAGACGGCCGGGAGCCGGTTTTTCGGCCCGGCGTTTGCCCGAAATCACCATGACTCACGTGTTGCGAGCCGGGACCGGCTTTAGGTTCCGGCCCCTTTTTATGGTCCTTTTTGGCGGAAGCCGGTCGAGGAGGGAAGGCGATGGCTAACGATGTTTTCGGCGGCAGGAATCCCAAGGAATACGCAACGACGATCTTGAATACCGCTGTGGAGGTCATCACACGCCCGGTTGACTTCTACAGGAAAATGCCCAAATCGGGGGGCTTTGCCGATCCGCTGGTGTTCATCGTGGCGATGGGCCTGGCCGCCGGCGTGGTGCAGGCGATCCTCTCGATCTTCATGCGCATGCCGGGGGGCATCGGGCTTTTGGCGGTGATCATCACGCCGATAATGGCCGGGCTTTTTGGCTTTGTGGGTGCGGCCATTCTGTTCGGCATCTGGAAATTCATGGGGTCGACGCAAAACTACGAAACCGCCTACCGATGCGCGGCCTATGCCGCCGCCATCAGCCCCATCACCACGCTCGTTCACCCCATCCCGTATGTCGGCGGTCTTATCGGCCTGTTCTGGGGCTTCTACCTTGCGGCGACGGCAAGCGTCGAGGTCCACGGGATCGAGCCGAAGAAGGCGCGGACGGTCTTTGGCACCCTGGCGATCGTCTTTGCCCTGCTTTCGATCGGCGCCGAATACAGCGCAAGAAAAACGACCGCCCGGATGTCCGACTTCAAGGCCGGCGAAATGACGCCCGAAGAAGCCGGCAAAAAGATGGGGGAGTTCATGAAGGGGTTCAAGAAAGGCGCGGGAGAGTAACGGGCCGGTGTCCCGCCGGTCCATACCCGGTTTCTTCCCGGTTGCCGTGCCCCGGCACTGGGGGCCGATAAGCCACGTAGGGTGGGCACGGTTTCATTGTGCCCACCAAAATCCCGCTTCCATACAAAACCGGTGGGCACCAAAAAACGTGCCCACCCTACATCCGGTTTCCGCGCGGGGATGAGGCCGACGCGGGAACTTCGAAACCGTCATTTCCCGGATTTTTATATCTCTCTGATATTTCCGGAGTTTCCGGATTCCTGAAGCCTCAATTCAAAAACACGTCGCGGTAATAATCGAAATGCTCCGTCACCGCGCCTGCGCCCAGGATCACCGAGCGCAGCGGGTCGTCGGGTTTTTTGACGTCGAGCCCCGTGGCCTGGTGGATCATGAGCGCCAGACCTTTGAGCAGGGAGCCGCCGCCGGCCAGCCAGATGCCGTTTGCGGCCACGTCCGAGGCAAGCTCGGGCGATGCTTTTTCGAGCACCCGCCGGATGGCTTCCACGATGGCCTGGGTCGATCCCCGGATCGCCGTCCGGATATCCGAATCCATTATGCTGACGATCTTGGGCATTCCGGAGGCCAGGTCCTTTCCGCGGAGCTTTATTTCCAGGATTTTTTTGAGCGGTACGGCGGAGCCGATCTTCATCTTGATCACCTCGGCCATCATCTCGCTGATCGCCATGGCGTGCCCGGTCCGGATATACTGGCAAATCGCCTCGTTGGCCTCGTCTCCCGCCACTCGGAGCGATTCGCTGCATGCCACGGCGAACTTCGAAATGATGGCCACTTCGGTCGTGCCGCCGCCGATATCGACCACCATCTGCCCCTCCGGCTGGTCCACCGGCAGTCCGGCGCCGATGGCCGCCGCCATCGGTTCTTCCAGGAGAAAAACCTTTCCGGCTCCCGCCACTTCCGCCGCTTCCATCACCGCCCGCTTCTCGACGGAGGTGATCCCGGCCGGAACGGCGACGACCAGCTTGGGCCGGGAGAGGGGGAGTCTCCTGAAGACTTTCCCCAGAAACGAGCGGATCATCAGCGACGCCATCTCGAAGTCGTGGATCACCCCGTCGCGCAGGGGCCGCACGATGATGGTGCTCCTGCTGTGCCTGCCGGCAAGGCTCCTGGCTTCCCGGCCGATTGCCAGCACCCGGTTCGTCTCCTTCTCAGTCGCCACCATCGAGGGTTCGTCCAGAACGACCCCTTTGCCCTTGACGTAGATGAGCGTATTGGCGGTCCCCAGGTCCATCGCCATGTCCCTGGATAGAAAGTCCATCATGCGGCCGAACATAAGTGAAGTCCCCTCTGCCCTTGATTTTTTTCGATAACCCGAATGGCCGGTTATACAAAAGGCCGTTCCTTTTTGCAAAGATAAGTTCCCGGCAGTGGATAATTGCTGCATTTCCGGCCGGTTAGATCCTAAATACTCGATTCGGAGGGCTAAATTGCTCTTTCGAGAGAAAAAATACAATGATTTCATTTGACAAATTACCCTTAAGTGTCCTTAGATACAGGAGCTTCAGGTTCGGTGGAACGGAGCTGCTCGGCGCTGGTTAGTCGCTTTGGCTAATCTTTTTCCTGTGTTTTCGCCTCTTTATCGGGGCAGCCAAGAGGGGGAGTGATTCAATGCAGCGCAAACGGCACCTGACGTGCGGGTTTGTCCTTTTTTTCGTTCTTTTCTCGATTTCCGGAATCGCCCGGGCGAGTATCGGCTACGTCAAATCGCGGTCCGCAATTCTGGTGGACATGGACAACGGGCACGTCCTGTTCGAACAGGACGCGGACACTCCCATTGCGCCGGCCTCCCTCACCAAGATTCTCACCCTTTACCTGGTGTTTGAAGCCGTAAAAGAGGGACACGTCCACCTGTCCGACAAAGTCGAGATAAGCCAGCGGGCCGCATCGGCCCACCCGGTCAGGATGGGGCTGAAGGCCCACACGCGCGTCAGCCTGGAAGAACTCATCAAGGGCATGGCGGTGGTGTCCGGAAATGACGCCTGCGTGGCCGTGGCCGAGCACATCAGCGGCAGCGTGGAAAGATTTGTGGCCCGGATGAACGCCAAGGCGCGCGCGCTGGGGATGAGGCACAGCCGCTTCGTGACGCCCAACGGGCTTCCGGCCCCCGGACAGTTGACCACGGCGCGGGACATGGCCATCCTATCCATGGCATACCTTCACCGCTTTCCTGAATCCCTGGCCATCCACTCCATGACCGCCTACACTTACGGGAACCGCACGCACCACAACGCCAACAGGCTCCTGGGCCAATGTCCCGGCGTCGACGGTCTGAAGACGGGGTTCGTTTGCTCGTCGGGATATAACATTTCCGCGACCGCCAAGCGCGGGGGCGAACGGATACTGGCCGTGGTGCTCGGCGCGCGGACGCCCTGGATCAGGCTTGCGGAAACCCGCAAGCTCATAGAAGCAGGTTTCACTCAGTGCGGCGGCACGGAAGTACAGCACGCTTCCGCACCCCAAAGGGCCGGGGGGGCCGTGTCCAGGGCTCGAACCAAAAGCGCCCGTGCCGGTTATGTGAAAAAGGTTCGCAAGCCGAAGGTCGCCGCCGCGGCCCGCCTTCATACGGGGAAGAAAAAGAAAGCCGCGGCCAGCCTTGCGGGTACGCCGGTAAAACGCAAGAAAGTGGCTAAGAAATCCGTGGGCCACCGCGGCAAAAAATCGTTAAAAAAGATGTCCCAAAAGGCCGCCTCGCAGCCTGTAGTCTCCAAGGCGAATAAGTCCGTAAAATCCGCCCACGTGGCAAAGCGCAGTGCGCGCAAGGCCGCAAAAAGCGCGAAAGCTTCGAAATCCGTCAAATCCTCAAAGAAGTCCCGCACCAGGACGGTCTCCCAAAAGGCACCGGCCAAATCCGCCACCCAAGCCCATGCGGCCGGCGAAAAACCCAGGGGGTAAGCGCTTGCCGGGACCCGGTCCGGCGGTTTGAAATCGTTCCGGGCCGCTTCCTCCCGCGGTGTGCCTCCGGCTTTCCGCGCGGCGTCCGCCTGTTTTCTCCCTTGAATTGCCCCCGGCAGGCATTATTTTGCCTTTTGTCGTCCACGAAGGGGTCTTTCCGGCCGGTATCCGGTGTCCGGTCGCACGGCGCGCGCCCGTGATCATGGGTCGCTTTTCTTAGCGGTGCCCGCCATTTTGTCGAGAAAATCGGAAAGTGCCTGTTATAATTTCTCAGAGGCGGGCAAGGCGTGAATCCGTGTTGCCCGCAGGGGTTTTGTCTCGCAAAACGGGCCGTCGCAGGGCTCGTCAGGAGAGCATAGATGGATCTGTTCGAGTATAGAGTTACCAGGCACCCGGCTGATACTTTTCGGGAAATGGTTTATTTTTGTTCCCGGGAAGGCAACTGCGATCTGGAAGTGGTCACTTCGGACCAGGTAAAGAAAATGGAAACTCTTTTGAATGAAGGCGGCAAGCAGGGCTGGGAACTCGTACAGGCTACCTTTGGCAAGGACGGCGTGTTGGTTTTTTGGAAAAGACAAATGGAGGCCCGGACTCAGTAGCCTGATTCGAATGCAATGCAATTCACCGGAACCGGTTTTCGGCTGTCCGAAGTGGTCGAAAGCCGGTTTTTTGTCGCCCCTATTCCCTGGCCCGGTTCACCCAGTGGAAAGCCAGGATAAAAAGGACCGTACCCAGCGCCGCCATGAGGAAGTAGGAATAGGGATCCGCCGGCTGGCCGAAGGCGGCCGCCCGGATGGCGCGGGACGCATGGGTCAGCGGCAGGAAGGACAGGATGGTTTGCACCCAGTGCGGCATCCGGTCCACCGGGAAGAAAGTTCCGCCCAGAAAGGCCATGGGGGTGATGAAAAAGTTGGACAGAAGGGCCTGGTCGGCATGGGACTTGACGAGCATGGCCAGTCCGACGGCAAGCGATGCGAAAACGTAGCTGTTGAGCACCACGGCGAGCCAGAAAAAGAAATTATAGGAAAGCGCCACCCCCGAACACAGGGCGATGAGCAGGATAAGGGCCGTGGACAGGAGCGCCCTGGTGATTCCCGCCAGCACTTCTCCGGAGACGTACGAGATGTTGCGTATGGGGGCCGCCTGGAATTCTTCGAAAATGTGCCAGTAAAACCGCGCGATGTTGATTTCGCTCGCGATGGCGAACGCCTGCACCATGCTGCTCATGGCGACGAGGCCGGGAATGAGGAACTCCAGGTAGGACCGGTCGCCGACCCGGACCTCCTTCCCCATCCCCAGCCCGAAAGCGATGAGATAGAGAAGGGGGCTCACCGACATGGAGGCCAGTTGGCGGAAAAGCCGCTTCCTCAGGATGAGCAGTTCCCTGTAGTAGATGGCGAGCATGGCTGTCATGGCAGGACCTTCTTACCGGTAACCGAGATGAAGACGTCTTCCAGGTTTACCCTGCGCAGCGAAAAACTGCCCTCCTGTCTGCCGATGCGCCTGGCGGCCTCCTCCCTGTTCCGGAAGTAGACGGTTTCCATTCCGCCGTCGGCCAGCCGGTCGAGCGCCCAGCCGCCCAGGCCTTGCATCAGGTTTTGCGGGGTGTCCAGCGCCACGATCCTGCCCTCGTCGAGAAAAGCCACCCGTTCGGCCAGGAATTCCGCCTCTTCGATATAATGGGTGGTGAGGAAAATGGTGGCGCCGCCCTGCTGGATTTTTTTCACCAGCGACCAGATGCGCCTGCGGATCGCCGGGTCGAGGCCCGCCGTGGGTTCGTCCAGAAAGAGAATTTTGGGCGAGTGCATCAGGGCGCGGGCGATCATGACCCGCCTCCTCATGCCGCCGGACAGGTCTTTGACCGGGCTGTGCCGGCGGTCCGCCAGGTCCACGTATTCCAGGAGTTCGTTAATCCGCGCCGCCCGGTGCTTTCCGGACATCTGGAAAAGCTTGCCGTGAAGGTCCATGTTCTCCTGGACGGTGAGTTCATGGTCCAGGTTTATGGTCTGGGGCACCAGGCCACACTGCCGCTTTGCCTGGATGCTGTCCTGCTCGATGTGGAAATCGTTCAGCCATACGTTGCCGGACGTCGGCGCCGCCAGTCCGGTGAGGATCTTGATGGTCGTCGTCTTGCCCGAACCGTTGGGCCCCAGGTAGGCGAAAAGCTCGCCTTCCCCCACCCGGAGGCTGACTCCCTTGAGGGCTTCGAGCTGTTTGTATTTTTTTACCAGGTGTTCGATACGGATCATTTTCGGTTTTAAAACCCATCCACAAGCCAGTCAATTTGCCGGGGACCGCCCGCCGGATCCGCTGCAAGGGGAGAATGCCGAGCACGGCGATTTTGTTACATCGGGCCGCCGAAGTCAAAGCTTTCCCTTCAAATACCAGGATTTGTCCGCTCCGCAAACATGATTGTGCAAAGTTTCGCGAATCGGGGACCATGGAAGAAGGGGCGCTCGGCGCGCACGCGCGTCCGTGCGTGCGGCAGAATTCGGCGGGGGCGGAGGAAAGGGACTGTTGCCCAAAAGGATATTAAGGTTCATCAATAGTGGGACGAACGAAAATAATGAAACGAACGGAAATAGTGGAACGAACGGAAATCCCCCTCCCTGCGATGGGAGGGGTTAGGGGAGGGTGTCGTATTTCCGGGCACTGACGA
>LUZZ01000213.1 GCA_001603845.1 Syntrophobacterales bacterium Delta_01
GCGGTAGAACCATCGGAACGGCGCAACGGTGTAGGGTGGGGACGGTTTTTTGTGCCCACCACTTTTTTGGCTTTTCTGCGGACGGTGGGCACAAAAAACCGTCCCCACCCTACACGACTGAAACGTTCCGGCTTCGATTTTTATGGAGGGCGCCCGGGCAGGCCTTATCAGTTGATGAACACCTGCCGGTAGAAGTCCACGTTGTCGATCACCGACCCCGCTCCGCGGGCCACGGCGGTCAGGGGGTCTTCGGCGATGTTGACCTTGAGGCTGGTGCTCTTTTCCAGGAGCGTGTCCAGGCCCTTCAGGAGCGCGCCGCCTCCGGCGAGCCAGAACCCCTTGTCGTGGATGTCCGCCGCAAGGTCCGGAGGGGTCTTTTCCAGCGCGCGCTTCACGGCCTCCACGATGGCCGCCACCGGTTCCTTGATGGCCTCCCGGATCTCTTCGTCGCACACCGAGAACGTCCTGGGGATTCCGGTGAGGATCTCCTTGCCGGTGATGTCTATCTTCTCGGGGGTCTGCAGCGGCACGGCGCTCCCGATCCTCATCTTGACGGTTTCGGCCAGCACCTCGGAGATGATCATCTGGCGTTCCCGCTGCATGTAGCGCAAAATGGCCTCGTTGGCTTCGTCTCCGGCCACCCGCACCGATTCGCTGTAGGCCACCGCGAACATGGAGATCACCGCCACTTCGGTGGTCCCGCCTCCGATGTCCACCACCATGTTGCCGAAAGGCTGGTCGATGGGAAGTCCGGCCCCGATGGCCGCCGCCATGGGTTCTTCGACCAAGTGGATGTATCGCGCCCCGGCCTGTTCGGCGGCTTCGATCACCGCGCGCTTTTCCACCGAAGTGATCCCCGTGGGCACGGCCACCACCAGCCTCGGCCGGAAGATTTGCCGTTTTTTCAAGACCTTGGATAGAAAATACTTTATCATCACCGCCGTCACTTCAAAGTCGGCGATCACGCCGTCTTTGAGCGGCCGGATGGTCACCACTCTCTGCCCGTGCCTTCCTATGATGCTTCGCGCTTCCTGGCCGACCGCGATCACCTGGTGGGTGTCCTGGTTTATGGCCACGACCGAGGGCTCGTTAAGAACCACTCCCTTTCCCCGCAGATAAATGAGTGTGTTGGCCGTGCCGAGGTCCATGGCCAGGTCTTGGGAAAAAAATGAGGAAAGCCATCTCAACATTGGTCAGCCCTTTTCGTCATGGTAGAGGTTTTTGAGGGGCAGAGTCTATAAGCAAACGGGCAAAGCGGTCAACCATTTATGACAGGGGGCGTTCCGGCTTGGTTCGAAACGCCGCAAAAAGCCTCTGGTTCGCCACGGGCCACAATTCTTCGATTTTCGCTCCGTCCTGCGGGTAGCCGGCCGATGCGCTGTACGGGTAGAGCCGGATTCCCTTGATGCCCCGGAGGGCGATCTTGCCATAGTCCGCGAGTTCGTCCAGGATGTTTTGGGCCTCCTGGACACCGGTTTCCGGGAACAGCACGCCGAACCGGTTTTCGGCCAACTGTCCCACCAGGACTCCCTTCGGCAGCGCTTCGCACAGCTTGGACGCGATCTCGCGCTGGAGCTGGCGGATCTTTTTGGGCAGCGCCTTGGTGGAAATCACCTGCCAGGGTTCGAACTGGATGAGCCCCAGGGCAAAAGAGGAACTGGTCTGCATGGAAGCCGCGATGAGTCCTTCCAGCCGGGCTTCGAACGCGGGGCCGTTGAACAGCCCGGTGCAGATGTCGTAGGTGGTCAGGGCCTCGTTTTCTTCCTTGTAGTAGATTTGTTCGAGAAGGAGCTGGAAGAAGTGGAAGGCATGGGTCACCGCTTTTTCCGAATCGGAGTTCCAGTCGATCATCCGCCGGGACAGAAACGAAAGCACCAGGTCGTAGCCCAGTGAAGTCTGGGCGGGAATGCCCCACAGGGTGCCCGCGTGGGGAAGGTTTTCCCCCGGTGAGAACAGGAAGTGGTCCGGAGTGTCGGGATTGAGCCGGATGATCAGCAGGTTCTTTTGATTTTGAAAAATCCAGCCGATGAGCCCCTGTTTTGCCTGGAAGCTCTGGCCGGCAAGCCCCCGAGGGGTGTTGGCGGTAAACCCCAGGAGCTGGAAGGTCTTCCGGCCCGGAGCCTTCAGCGCCAGGAACCCGTAATCCGCGCCCACCAGTTCGGACAGTTCCGTTACGAACAGCTCGCAGTAGCTCTCCAGCGCGTAGCCCTTGAAGGCCACTTCGTCCAGGCGGTTGATGATTTCGAAATTCCTGGCAAAATCGACCCGCTTGGTCCCCCGGTTCCTGTCGGAGACCTCCCTTGCCAGGAGATCGGCCACTTCGCGGATGAGCTTTTGCTGCTTGTCGTTGAATCCCCACCCGTGCTTGGTGTCCACGTACAGGATGCCGGCCCCGTCGGCTACGGGCACCGCGAACAACCCCTTGATGTGCGATTCCCCTTCGCGGTAAAACGGAAGGGTGAGGCAAAGGCTGGATGTGGCCTCCTGGAGCTTGTCGAGGTGAATGGTCTGTCCTACCTTCTGTACCTGGGAGAGAATGCCGCTTTGTTCCAGCGGAAGGGACAGGCTGTCGGGGATGAATTTGCTCAGGCTTTGCACGGCCGCCAGGTCGAGCTGCCGGTTTTTTGGGTCGAACACGAAAAAAGCTGTGGTATAAGCATCCAGGATGTTGCTAAGCAGATTTACCATCGGCTGGTAAGAATTTTGTTCCATAAAACAGACCACCTGTCTATCGCGGCAGGGCGGGAAATCTTCAAGCTTCCGGCGTCTCGGGCGCCGGCCGCAATCTCCGGCCCGAATGGCTCATGCGCATCCTCCTCGCCGCCTGGTCTTTGTCCGGATAACATCCCGGCCCGAACCGTTCAGGGGGGATGGATCTCCCCGGGGGGCTGCCGGTAAAATTTACGACAGGATCCGGGGAAGAGAGAAACGAAAATTTCGTTCTTGCATACTGGAATGAAAGTTTTCTGTCAAATAGATTAGCAGGGATGGACACG
>LUZZ01000014.1 GCA_001603845.1 Syntrophobacterales bacterium Delta_01
CCGTAAGCGTGCGGGAGGGCCAGCGTCCCCTTGATGTTGTTGGCGACCGCTTCGCACGCCGCATTGGAAAGATCGTCCAGGGCCAGGACCACCACATGGTTGCGCACGCCCACACGGCCGTTTTCACGACGGTATCCCCACACTTTCCCTAAACTCATCGCTACCACCTCTTTGTCTTGAGATTATGGATATGCACGTGGGCGCCTTTGTCGAAAGCGGCCGTGACACAGCCGATATCGTGACCGTACTTGATCACCGTGTCGCCCTTTTGCATGGCGATCAGAGCGATCTTGTGGCCAAGCGGAATGTCCTGTGCGGCCTTGATCTCCACCGGGTTCTGGTTGTCCATGTACAAGCCCGTGGCAACCTGGTTGGCCTTGATGTCCACCGTGGCAACGCCCACAGTGTCCGCCTTCTCGTGGACCAGAAATTGAATCATGAATACCCTCCTTGTGCTCCAGCAAGTCGCGTTCAGGTCCGGCGGGGCACCCCATCGGCAGGGGGGCGGGATCAAATCCCGCCCGCACGGCCGATGTTAAACTTCATCCCCCGTTGTGCACCGGCATGCCCGAGTCCCTAAAAAACGTTATGATATCAAGCAGTGTTCCGTAGTTTGCAACGCCTGTGCCACCGACTCCACCCGCTGGAACCCGCTCCTGGAGCGGATTTGGGACGTTCGGTTCCATTCCGGGGAGCGGCTGCCGAGCCCAATTTTCGGCTCGGTGCCCAATTTTCGGCTCGAAACGGTTTTCGCAGATTATCGTCACCGGGAAAAATCGTGGCTGTTGCGCGATCCGTGGGGATAAACGGGGAAAGATCGAGTGCCGCGCACTCGGGGGGAGCGGGTCCCAACCGGGCCGAAAATCCGGCCGGGCGCCCGGCACGCACGTGCTTGCACGTGCGGCCGAATCCGGAGGGAGGTGGGAAAGGGGCTGTTGCCGAAATCCAAAATCTCAGCCGGGTGCCACAAAATAGCGCAGACCGCTCCCCTCCCTTGGCGGGAGGGGCAGGGGCAATGTTGTTGACTTTAGGCTCCTCCCCCTTTGATGGGGGAGGCAGGGAGGGGGATTTTTGCTCGTTCCGCTGTTGGCGGACCTTAAGATTTTTCGGGCAACAGATCCTCTTTCCCTGCTTTTTTAAAGATCCCGGCTTGAGCGCAAATTACTGGGTCCCGTAAAAGCCCAGGTCGTTGAGCTGGTACGAATTGAGTTCCTCTCCTGTTTTGTCCAGCAGTTCGACCACCGCAAAAATCTCCCTGCCGCGCTGTTCGTGCCCGACGGCCACCTCGCTCATCACCGCCGTCAGGAATTTCGCCTGGACGGCCAGCAGCCTCTCGCGGGCCGCAAGCCTTTTCGCCTCCAGGATGAGGCACCTGTCCACCAGGTCATGGTAGCCGGTAAGGGTCGCCTCCCAGGAGGTGCTCCATTTTTTGGCCCAGTCGTCGAGGCGGGTCTGCATCTCCGGGGTTATCTCTATCTGGTTGTCGGTGTCCCGGAGTTCGGGAAATTCGAGCAGGATCTGCTCGAATTCATCCCAGCCGGGACCGGAACAAAACTGCTTTATTTCCTCCTGGAGCGGGGCCAACTCGGCATAAAACGTCGCGGCCCGCTCGTTCGCAACGTCCAGCGCCCGGTTGGCTTCCACGAGCTTGGCCTGGACTTCCGGCGTAATGTCCGGGCCGCGCCCCGGACCGGGCCTCAAGGATGCGCACCCCGTGCTCAGCGCTGCGAGCATTGCCAGTACGATGAAACGGTGGAACCGGGTTCTTGCCGTCAATTTCAACCCTCGCTGGCCCCCCGGCGCCTTTCGGCGCGGCCCTCCGCCGCTACTCGACAGTAGCCGGGATGTGGGAAATGTACTGCTTTTACCGGGAATAAATACTGTCTCCACCTGATTTTCAAGAAGAAAAAATTTGATATTTTGTTGACACTAGATCGTCCCTCCTTAAGTGACTCATTTTCCAGACCCCGTATCTTTTCGCCCCCGGAAAGCCAGGACCCCCGCCCCTGGCTTTCTTTTTTTTCCCCCCGGCAACATGCCGGCCCGGCGGCACAATGCGAACGTCGGAAAATGCATCTCCGGGATTTCTTATTTGGACACAATGGTTATCTTTCAGGGTAGATCGCAAATAGGAGGATTATCATGACGGAAATATTGGAAAAGTTGCTGGAAAAACTTTCGTCGGGGGCGCTTCGTGCATGGGAGCTGCTCACTGGCGACCTGGACTATAAACCGCAGGAAAGCAAGGTGCGGATCATGGACCCCCGCCAGGTTGTTTATATCAACAACCAGCTCCGCCGCGCTTCGCGTTCCGGCCCTGACTGCGGCAGGTACTAACGCCGCCCGCCCGCACACCAGCCCCTGCTCTTTTTCCGGTCGGCGGCGGTTGCGGCCGCGAGGATTCGGGAAAAAAGCGGCACACCGTGTCTCGGCAAAAATCAATCGGCAGGATTTCACATCCCGGCGCTGCCCGGCATTGCCGACGCGCTCGGCGTGAAGTCCTGCCGTAGATTTTCAGGACGTGCCGCTCTCCGCAGGAGAACTTCACGGACGGGGTGCTCCTAGATGCCGAGGAACGCCTGTTTCACTTTCTCGTTTTCCAAGAGCTCCTTGCCCGTGCCCTCCATGACGATCCTGCCGTTTTCCAGTACGTAGGCGCGGTCGCAGATTGCGAGCGTCTGCTTCACGTTTTGCTCGACCATCAAAATGGTCAGCCCCTCGTCGTGCACCCTGCGGGCCAGCCGGAAGATCTCCTTGGTCAGCAGGGGGGAGAGCCCCAGCGAAGGTTCGTCGAACATGATCATTTTCGGCAGGGACATCAGTCCCCGGCCGATGGCGCACATCTGCTGCTCGCCCCCCGACAGGGTGCCGGCGAGCTGCTTGCGGCGCTCCTTGAGACGCGGGAAAAGCTCGAACACCCACTCCATCGTCTCCGCCCGCTTGGCCTTGGCCTCGGGCCTGAGCGATCCCAGTTCCAGGTTTTCCTGGACGCTCATCTCCGGGAAAAGCTGCCGCGCCTCGGGCACGTGCGCGATTCCGTGCTCGACGATCTTGTAGGGCGGGACCTTGTCCAGCCGCTGGCCTTCGAATACGATCTCGCCGGAAGTGACCGGAACGATACTGGAGATCGTCCGCATCAGGGTGCTCTTGCCGGCGCCGTTCGCACCCACAAGCACGACGAACTCTTTCTGGGCCACGTTGAAAGACACGTCCCAGAGCACCTGGACGTCCCCGTAGCCGGCGTTTACGTGTTCAACCCGCAGCATTTCTGTTTATTCCTTTCCGAGATACGCTTCGATGACGTCCTGGTTGTTAGCGACTTCGGCGGGCGTACCCTTGGCAATTTCGGTGCCGTAGTTGATGCACAGGAGTCGGTCGCACAGGTTCATGATAACTTGCATGATGTGCTCGACGATGATGATGGTGGTCCCCGAGTCGCGGACCTTGCGGATGAGTTCCACGCCGTCGGACTGCTCCTGGGGGGTGAGGCCCGCCATGGTTTCGTCGAGCAGCAGGAGCTTGGGATCGGTGGCCAGGGCGCGCGCGATTTCCATCCGCTTGCGGTCCCCGATAGTCAGACCCTTCGCCGGATAGTCGATCTTTTTGCCCATTTCGCAGAAGTTGAGCACCTCGATGGCCTTGTCCCTCGCCTCGTGGGCGTTCGAGGTCCTGCAAAAAGCCGCCGTCATGACGTTTTCCAGGACGGTCATGCGGCGCAGGGGCTTGACGATCTGGAAAGTCCTGCCGATGCCTTCCTTGCAGATCTTCCAGGTTTGCAGGGAGTTGAGTTCCTTGCCCTTGAACAGCACGGCCCCGGAAGTAATGGGGTAGTATCCGGTGATGCAGTTGAAAACGGTCGTTTTTCCCGAACCGTTCGGCCCGATCAAACCGTAGATTTCACCTTCCTCGACCTGGAAGGTCACATCGTTTACGGCGACCAGGCCTCCGAAGGCCTTTGTCAGATGGCGCGTTTCAAAGAAATGCATAGTTTAATTCCCGCTGGTGACGGATGGTACGGCTTTTCTCCTTGACCACAGGCCCTGTATCTTTGGCCAGTCCCCCACAACCCCGTTGGCCATGTAGCGGATGGCCACGATGACCAGGATGCCGAACGCCATGGCGTGGGCCTCGCTGACCCACTTCGGGGCAAGGCCGAAAAACGAACTGCGGAAGAGCTCCTGGAACAACACCATGATGAAGGCTCCCACCGGGGGCCCCAGGATCAGGCCGACGCCGCCGATGATCCCCACCAGGATGGCCATGATGGAAATATAATGGAGGGAAAATACGACGTCGGGGTCGATAAATCCCATGTAGTTCATGTAAAAAGCGCCCGCCAGGCCCGTGAAGAAGGAGCTGACCAGCAGCGAAATGCTCTTGTAGCGAAAAGAACTGATGCCCAGCGCTTCGGCGGCGTCCTGGTCCTCGCGGATCGCCACGAAGTAGTAGCCCCACTTCGATTTGATGATGAAATAAATGCTGCCCACGCACAGCACCGAGATTCCCAGTGCCAGGTAATAGTACGGGAGCTTGGACCGGAAGGTCTGGATAATGAGGATTCCGAGCATCCCATCGGTCAGGCTGGTCCAGAACTTGGCGAACAGCCGCAACACCTCGGCGATCGCCAGGGTGGCGAGGGCGAAGTACGGCCCCCGCATCCGGAAGCAGATGTAGCCCAGCAAAACCCCGAATACCATGGCTGCCGGACCGCCGAACAGCATTCCCCACCAGGCCGAAATGCCCAGCTTGGTGGTGCACAGTCCCGCCGCATAGGCGCCGACCCCGAAGAAAATGGCGTGTCCGAACGAGACCTGCCCGGTGTAGCCCGCGAGCAGGTTCCACGACGAGCCGATCACGACCCACATGAGGGCCAGGATGAAAATATGGCGGTAATAATCGGAGGCGACCGCCAACGGAAGAAGTGCAAGTATGGCCGCAGCCGCGCACAGCGCGTATTTCGATTTCATCTTTTTCCCCTGTTACACCTTGGTGAGCGTCTTGAGACCATTGGGCATAAACACCAGCACCAGGACGAATATGATCATGCCGAAGGCATCCTTGAGGTCCATGGATATGTAGGTGGCCCCCAGGGTTTCGGCCACTCCGAGCACCAGTCCGCCCATAATGGCGCCTACCGTGCTGCCCATGCCGCCCAGGACCGTGATGATGAAGGCCTTGAGCGTGAACTGGCCTCCCACGTCGGGAAACAGGTAGTAGATGGGCAGGAGCAGCGTGCCGGCCGCGGCGGCCATTGCGGCGCCCAGGCCGTAGGTGAGTTGGGTGATCCATTCCGCGTTGATGCCCAGGATGAGCGCGGCATCCTTGTTTTGGGCCGTCGCGCGCACGGACCTTCCCGAATCGGTCTTGAGGAGGAAAAAGAACAGGCCGGTCGTGAGAAGAATGGCTATGAAGAATGCTACCAGCATGGGAACGTTCCAGGATATGTTTCCGGTCATGAACGTGGCCGTGCTGTAGGAAGTTTTGACCGCCTTGTAGTCGGAATGATAAATGAACCGGATCGTTTCGGTCATCACGATTCCCAGGCCGACGGTCATCAGTACCTGGTTTTCCGGAATGATCGAATCTATTTTGAGCAGCGGGTTAAGAAAATATTTCTGTATCACCACGCCTATCAGGAACAGAGCCGGCATGGCGACCAGCAGCGAAAAATAGGGATCCAGGTGAAAAACGGAAAACAGCGTGAAGGTGATATACATGGCCACCATCATCAACTGGCCGTGCGCCAGGTTGATGATGCGCATGACCCCCATGATGAGGGTCATTCCCATGCCGATCAGGGCGTAGATGCNNCCCCGCCGTTCCTCCCCCGCTCCCTGTACCGGACGGCGGGCACGGTAAAACCGTGCCCACCACCGGATTTACGTATCTTTTTTCAGGCGGTTGCCCGCCGGTTACTTATTTCCAAGCCTTTTCCCAGTCGATGGGGTACTTGTAGGGCTTGGTGGCGATGTCTTTGGGCCAGACCAATTCGAGCTTTCCGTTGATCCACTGCACCAGGTAGGTAGGAAGCTTGTTTTGCTGGGTTTTTTTGTCGTAGGACACGAACTTGACCGGACCGAAAACGGTCTTCATGTCGGTCTTGGCAAGCGATTCGCGCACGTCGTCCGGCGTGTACGCCTTGGCGCGCTTGAGGGCATTGGCGATGACGAAGGCGGACGAGTAGGCTTCCGCGCCGTGGTATTCCGTTACGGTGCTATATTTTTTCTGGAACTTCAGGAAGTAGTCCATGGCGCCAGGATAGGGCAGCGTCTGGTACCACAGCGTGGCGGAAAACACACCCTCGCCGGCTTTTCCGGTGTTCTTGATGAATTCGGGCAGCGTAAAACCCGCTCCGCCGCCCACGAACAGCTTGGGGGTGAGCTTGAGTTCCATCGACTGGTTCATCAGAAGCGATGCGTCCATGACGTAGGAAATCATGTACACCAGGTCCGGATCGGCCTGCTTGACCCGTACCAGCAGGGGCTTGAAATCCACGCCGCCGCTCTGGTAGCCCTCGTCCATGACCACCTTGATGCCCAGCTTTTCACAGGTTTTCTTGAAAGACTTCGAACCCGAGGTGCCGAAATTGGTGTTTTCATAAAGAATGGCGGCGGTCTTGGGCTTGACGACCTCGGTCAAAAACGATTCCAGTGCTTCAGGGTATGCGCTTACCGGAGGGTTGATGCGGAACACGTAGTTCCAGTTCATCTCGGTGATCTTATCGTCCGAACCGGTCGAAATCAGGAAGGGTGTTCTATTCTGCTGGGCCACACCGGCGATGGCGAACGTCTCCGAACTGCCGTAGCCGCCTCCCAGCATCACCACTTTGTCCTTGGTTATCAATTTTTCGGCTGCGGAGCGCGCTACGTCCGGACGTCCGGTGTCGTCTTCGAAAATGAAATCGACCTTTTTGCCGTTGACGCCGCCGGCGGCGTTAATCTCTTCGAGGGCCATTTCGAAAGACTTCTTTTCGATGTCGCCAAACTTTGCCTTCTCGCCTGTCGTCGGGAGTATGATGCCCACCTTTAACGTTTCCTGGGCAAGCACTACGGACGGGATGAGTAGAAAGAACGACAGACACAGAACAAGGGCGAACCTCAAGTTTTTCATAAGTCTACCTCCATGAAAGAGCCGATCGAATGAAGTTAGGCCTCCCCCGCCAAAGAACACTTCAAATTACTGCCTAGGCAGGTCATTGAAAAGACTGGGTTATCTGGCAGGGACACAATACTAATACCATGTTTATAGTAAACGGTACTGCCAAGTCAAGGAGCTTGATACCCGTAGCGAGCCCGCGTCTTGCTTCTTTTTTGCGGCCCCCGGCCGAGCGCGTTCCGGCCTGAATAGGAGGAGTCAATTTTTGGAATTAGGTCTAATACAAACTGCTGATTTGCTTTCCGATATTAGCACGGACTAAGCTGAATCGCACACTGGGCGTTGCCGCGCGGGGCTGTGTGTGCTTGGTGTAAGGGTTTAGAATACATTGTGGCCGATAAATCAAGTGCAATTTTGGAGTTCCCCCTCATTTTGTCGTTTCCCCATGGTCTTGTCGGTCGCTGCGGTTGAATCCGATGGGGTAGGGGAGAAGCCTTTTTCCCTCTTTTTTAAAAATAGCGGCCTGGACGCAAAATTTTGGTATGAGGGGGGATCGGGGGAAAAACGGGAAAGAGCCGGGGCTGCGCGTGACCGCGCCGCGTGCCGGCTCCAGGGCGGAGAGTCGGCCCTCGATCACCGGGGTTACCGGAGGGACGACTCATTTGGGGGCTTTGGACAAAACCCGGCAAAGCGCTCGACGGGCGGCAATCGCAGCCTGCAGACGCCGGAACTCTTCGCCGGTTGGAAACTTACAATGCCGCGCACTCGGGCCGCTTTTCGGCCTTGCCGTGCGGCACCGCATTCAAAGCGGCGATTTCGGGTCCTACGGGCACCTCCCCGGCGTCGCAAGTCCCGGTCGAGGACCGGGCCTTCGATTTGGCCAGGTAGATAACGGTATCCACGAGGTCCCGGAACACAAAGGGTTTTTCAATAAAATCGGCCACTCCAATGTCGATTGCGTGCTGTTTCAACTTCCGGTCCACACTCCCGCTCATGATGATGAACGGGATGTCGGAGTAGTCCGGCGATAGGGACCTGAAAAGGTCCAGGCCGGATTCGCGGGGCATGTTGAAGTCCGAAATGATGACATCGAAAGCCGATTTCTCCAGCTTGTCGCGGGCCTGAGAGGCGCTTTCCGCGGTCTCGCATCCGATGCCGCGAAGCGCCAGGTACTCGCCAATCAGGAACAAAAGGTCCACATCGTCATCGACCAGCAGTATCCTTACCATCGCAATCCCTTTGCGGGCATCCGGCCCCCGCTCCCGGATTCGGGAAGGCATCGGCCGGCGTGCTGTGTGCTCGCACTAACTCTTCCATCCTGCAGTAGGAATAAGCAATGGTCGTGCCAATTGGAAGGGCGCCTCTTTCGCCCGGCCGGCGGCGGTTTTCCGGGCGCGCCTGTATCTGCCGGGCTTCAGAGGTGTAGGGATTTGGAGACACCGGGGGCGGGACCTCCGGCAATGCTGTTGACTTTAGGGGCGACGCTCCATGAACTCCCCTCCCTTGGCGGG